>JAZNKR010000153.1:0-13215 GCA_045578665.1 Bacteroidaceae bacterium
TCCCTCTTATCCAAGAGGGAGAGTTTTATTGATTAAAATTCAATGGTTTAAAGAGTTAAAACTATTCTTTTAGGTATAATATCGCATAATCATTTTCTCTTATTTCGAACTCACGTTAAAAAAAAATTTAAACAATTTCTAATAATCAGCAACAAATCAAAGCATAATGGGAGTGTGCAATTGGTCGCACACTCCCATTATGCTTTAATTTCTTCAAGGAAGCTATTATTTCTTTATTACGTAAGGTTTGTCAACAATCTTCTCCTCTGTGTTGGGAGGTGAAACAATCAGCAGCGAGCAACCGTGAGGAGCAACTTCCTCTTCGTAGCGGTCGCGGGGACCGATTTCTGCAACATCCTTCTGGCGCCATACGTCGCGCACTGTAATCTTCTTGCTCCACAAGCCGAGTGTACGGGGAGTGAAACCGATCTTCTTGGGAGTAGTAGAGGTGTTGAAGAGACCAACAGCAAGGTTGCCGTTCTCGAGGATTTTCACATACACTACATAACCGTCACCACGGAAATAGGGAACACCGCGCATACCAAGAGGGTCCTGACAGATGTCGTTTACCTCGTAGTTGCAGAGGAGGCTCAATGTAAAGTCATCCATCTGTGCAATGTCGCAACCGATGAGGAAGGGTGACGAGAAGAGTGCCCAAAGCGAAATGTGTGTGTACTGTTCGTCGGGAGTGAGGCGTGTGTAGTGGAGATTGGGACCCCATCCAACCATACCTACAACAAGCATGTCGGCATCTGCCCAATGACCGGGACCGCTGAATGCGGGCCAACGGTCCTGAGGACCGAAACCGATGCGTACGATGCTGCTCCATGTATCGAAGATGTCGTCTGTTGTACGCCAGCACTGTGTGAGTTTAGCCCATGTGTGAGCCATTGCAAAGGGGTCGGAACCTGAGATGCTGAGTGCAATGTCGCGACCTGTCTCGCGCAAAGCGTCTGCCATCTCCTTTGTATAGTAATAGTCGTTGGGGTTCCAGTCGTATTTCAGATAGTCGATACCCCAGTCTGCCCACTGCTGTGCATCCTGTTTTGCAAAAGAGTAGGCACCGTGGTAGCGGAAGTAACCGCTGTGCAATTTTTTGTTGGGGTCGTCGAGTCTATAGTTCTCGTCGCAAACACCTTTATCTATCCAGTCGTATTTACCCTCGGGGTTGTCGCACTGTGTACCGATGTGACCCAGATATGTGCACACCCAGGGAGCAGAATAGATACCTGCCTTGAGACCCATTCCGTGGATAGTCTCCACAAGACCCTTGATGTCTGAGAACTTCTTGTTGGGCTGTATGGCGTTGTATTTACCGCCACGTACACCTTGCCAGCCATCGTCGATATTTATATAGGTATATCCATAGTTTGCAAGACCTTTTTCGACCATTGCCTTGGCTGAGCTGAGCACCTTCTCCTGGCTCACACTCTTTCCCCAACAGTTCCAGCTGTTCCATCCCATAGGAGGAGTGAGCAGAATATCCTCACCCACAACAATGCGGAGGTCACGCTCTGCCTCGCCGAGAGAGTTCTTTGCGCGAAGCTTTACATTATATGTACCCTTTTTCTTGAGCACGCCGGTGATGATACCGGTATTCTCGTCGAGTTTGAGACCTTTGGGCAATCCCTCTGCCGAGAATGTCATGGGGCGGATACCTGTTGCAGCAATCGTGTAACGGAACTCAGCCTTAGGACGTACACCGAACACTTTTGCACTGTTGATGCGCGGAGTGTTAGGGGCGGGAGGTGTAAGGATGTACTTTGTGTAATCGGGGGCTACAGCCTTCTTCTCCTGCGCAGCCGCTTGCTGGGGCAACATTGCCGCCACAGTCAGCGTCAGAGCAAGAAATAAATTTACAAAATGTTTCATAGTATTGTTATTTGGATTAAATTAATATTCGCAATGTAAAGTAACTTTAAGTAACGCAAAGTTACAAAATTTACAATACATTGGTATTGGAAAAGGAAATAAAAATCGCAAATAAAATTCGATATACGACAAAAGAGTAAAAAAAATCCGCCCCTAAGAGCGGATTTTTGTCTTTTGCAGCTGCGCGAATTATCGACGCAAGCCCAATTTTGCTACGATAGCACGGTAGCGCTCGATGTCGCGGTCCTTAAGATATTTAAGGAGGGCACGGCGTTTACCTACCAACATAGTCAAAGCTCTCTGTGTGCTATAATCTTTACGGTTAGCTTTGAGGTGTTCCGTCAAATGGGCAATACGGTATGAAAACAATGCTATCTGGCTCTCTGCAGAACCGGTATCAGAGTTAGACTTTCCGTAAGTACCAAAGATCTCTTGTTTTTTAGCTGCATCTAAATACATAGACAATTTGTTTTAAAAAGTATTAAATATGTTTTTTAGCGGCGCAAAGGTAAGCATATTTTTTGGAATAACAATCAATTCCATGCTTTTTATTTATCACGACTGATAAAATTGACAAAAACACACGGAACAATCCGGTTATAGTATAGTCTATATTCGCAGTTTGCTGCAAATATATGAACAGATTCGATATTTTATTGTAAATTTGCAACTGTAAAAAACAAACGGCAGCTACGCTGCAAAAAATCACTCATTCACAACTATGCAGGATATAAGAAACATTGCCATCATAGCCCACGTAGACCACGGCAAGACAACATTGGTCGACAAATTGATGTTGGCCGGCAATCTGTTGAAAGAACAGGATAACGATGCACTCACACTCGACAACAACGACCTTGAGAGGGAGCGCGGTATAACCATTCTATCGAAGAATGTATCTATCAGATATAAGAACACCAAGATAAACATCATAGACACTCCGGGACACTCCGACTTCGGAGGCGAAGTAGAACGCGTGCTCAACATGGCAGACGGCTGTCTGCTGCTTGTGGACGCATTCGAGGGGCCAATGCCCCAGACACGTTTCGTGCTTCAGAAGGCGTTGCAGATAGGTCTGAAGCCCATAGTGGTGGTAAACAAGGTCGACAAGCCCAACTGCCGCCCCGACGAGGTACACGAAATGGTATTCGACCTCATGTTCTCTCTCGAGGCAAATGAAGAGCAGCTCGACTTCCCCGTTATCTTCGGCTCGGCAAAGAACAATTGGATGAGCACCGACTGGCGCAACCAGACCGACAATCTTATCCCACTGCTCGATGCCATCATTGAGCACATACCAGCCCCCGAGCAGAACGAAGGTACCCCCCAGATGCTCATCACCTCACTCGACTACTCTCCCTACACAGGACGTATAGCCATAGGACGTGTGCACCGCGGCGAACTGACAGAGGGCAGCAACGTAACACTTGTAAACCGCAACGGCGAGGAGTCAAAGGTGAGAATAAAGGAGCTTCACACATTCGAGGGATTGGGACGCAAACGTGCCGAGAAGGTGGACTGCGGAGACATCTGCGCCATCGTTGGACTCGAGAAGTTTGAAATAGGCGACACCATATGCGACTTTGAGAACCCCGAGCCCCTGCCTCCCATCAGCATCGACGAGCCTACGATGAGTATGCTCTTCACCATCAACGACTCTCCATTCTTCGGCAAAGAGGGCAAATTCGTAACCTCGCGCCACATACAGGAGCGACTCGACAAGGAGCTCGACAAGAACCTCGCACTGCGTGTGAGCAAGGCGGCAGACGAGGACAGCTGGACAGTCTACGGGCGCGGTGTGCTCCATCTCTCTGTGCTCATAGAGACCATGCGCCGCGAAGGGTACGAACTGCAGGTGGGACAGCCACAGGTTATATACAAGGAGATTGACGGTGTACGCTGCGAGCCGGTAGAGGAGCTTACGATAAATGTTCCCTCGGACTACTCGAGCAAGATGATTGACATGATCACCCGCCGCAAGGGCGAAATGACATCGATGGAGGCGCAGGGCGACCGCGTGAACATAGAGTTCATCATCCCCTCACGAGGCATCATCGGACTCAGAACAAACATACTCACAGCATCGGCAGGAGAGGCCATCATGGCACACCGCTTCAAAGAGTACCAGCCCTACAAAGGCGACATAGAACGCCGCGTAAACGGTTCAATGGTGGCAATGGAGAGCGGCACGGCATTTGCATATGCCATAGACAAGCTCCAGGAGCGTGGACGCTTCTTCATCAACCCCCAGGAGGATGTATATGCCGGACAGGTGGTAGGAGAGCACGTACACGACAACGACCTTGTGATAAACGTTACAAAGAGCAAAAAGCTCACCAACATGCGTGCCAGCGGCTCCGACGACAAAGTACGCATCGTTCCCCCTATAGTATTCTCACTCGAAGAGGCATTGGAATACATCAAAGAGGATGAATATGTAGAGGTTACTCCCAAATCTATGCGCATGCGCAAGATTATCCTCGATGAGCTCGAACGCAAGAGAGCAAACAAGGAGAGTAAATAATAAAGAGTAAATAAAGGAGAGTAAATAAGGAGAACAAACAACAAGAGACCGAAAACAATGAGAAACATCCTCCACATATTGGCATTCACACTGCTTCTGTGCGCCTGCGGTGAAGAGTTGCCACTCTACCGGCTCAACGGCAAAGTAGAGGGCAGTAGCGACACGCTCTATCTCTACGGACTCGACAGACGCTACGAATATGTAGATACCATCGTAGCCGACGAGGAGGGCAGGTTCGAGTACATCATCGCCACCGACACCCTCTTCCCCGCCAATCTGTTGATGCCCACCGGAAAAGAGATATTCGTATATGTGGAGCCCGATGCCTCATCGACACTGGAACGCGACAGCCTCGGCATCTATCGTATAACCGGCAACGGAGTCATGCAACAGACATACGACAGCATGGCAACGCTGCTCAACAGTCTCTCGCCCTACAAGCATTTCGCCGAGATAGAGAAGTTCGTGGAGAGCAATCCGCTGAACGAGGTGAGCATAATGCTGTGGAGAAAATACCTTATCGAAATCCACAAACCTTCGAGAAGAGATATTTACAGCATAATGAACAAATTCGGCGGCAGGCTGATGGACAACGACTATGTCATCGACTACAAGGAGAAGAATGAGGACAGCCGTCTGAGGACAGGAGTACTCTACTCCTCGATGCCGGCATTCGAATTCACCACCCTCAACAGCACCAAAGTAACCAATGCCAATTACAAGGAGAAATTCCTTGTCCTCAGTTTCTGGGCATCGTGGGACAGCCTCTCGACCGACCATCTTAAAAATATCACGGCAATAGACTCCATCTACAAGGATAGCGAACTTGCTTTTCTCAACATCTCACTCGACTGCGACACAGCCGCATGGAAAGCCGCCATACGCAGGGACTCCATCCCCGGAGACCATGTGTGCGACGGCAAGATGTGGAACAACCCGCTTGTCAAGCGCTACGACATAGGGCGCATACCCTACTCTGTCATAGTCAATCCCCAACTGCTCAATGTCCACTACAACATCTCCCCCGACAAGATAAAGAACGAAATGGATTCGCTTGTAAGCGACCACAAAGAGAAGGAGAAGGAGAAGAAAGAGAAGGAGAAAAAGAGGAAAAGCAACAAACGCAAATAACCGCCAATGTTAGTAAAAGTATATGCAGCTGCCCTGCAAGGCATCAATGCCATACAGGTAACGATAGAGGTGAATGCCCTGAGGGGTATACGCTTCTTTCTTGTCGGCTTGCCCGACAATGCCGTTAAAGAGAGCCACGAACGTATAAGGTCGGCACTCGAGTTCAACGGTCTGAAGTTGCCAAGCAAACAGATTGTCGTAAATATGGCACCTGCCGACATACGCAAAGAGGGCTCTGCATACGACCTGCCCATAGCCATAGGAATAATGGCTGCCGACAACATGGTATCGGCAGAGCATCTGGGCAAATACATGATTATGGGCGAACTTGGACTCGACGGAGGTCTTGTCCCCATCAAAGGCGCGCTGCCCATAGCGCTGAAAGCCGCCGAGCTCGGCTACGAGGGAGTGATACTCCCGAGCGGCAATGCCCCCGAAGCAGCGGTCGTAAACAACATAAAGGTATATGCCGTGGACAACCTCATGCAGGTGATAGGCTTCCTCAATGGCGAGACCACACTCACACCCTACAACATGGATGTAGAGAAGGAGTTCTACTCGCAACAGAGCAGATTCGAATTCGACTTTTCCGAGGTACGCGGACAAGAGAGTGTAAAACGCGCATTCGAGGTTGCAGCCGCCGGCGGACACAACCTAATTATGATAGGCCCTCCCGGAAGCGGCAAATCGATGATGGCAAAGCGTCTGCCATCCATACTGCCGCCACTGACACTGCAGGAGAGTCTCGAAACCACAAAGATACATTCAGTGAGCGGTACACTCCCTGGCAATTCGGCACTGATAACGCAACGCCCGTTCCGCAGCCCCCACCACACTATTTCGTCAGTGGCACTTTGCGGCGGTGGCAGCAACCCTCGCCCCGGAGAGATTTCCCTTGCACACAACGGTGTGCTCTTCCTCGACGAGCTTCCCGAATTCTCACGCGACGTGCTCGAAGTGATGCGCCAGCCACTCGAAGACCGCAAGATATGCATCGCACGCGCCAACTACAAGGTTGAATATCCCGCCGGAGTAATGTTCATCGCATCAATGAACCCCTGTCCATGCGGATACTACAACCACCCCACCAAACCATGTGTCTGCAACCCCGGTCAGGTGCAACGCTATCTCAACAAAATAAGCGGTCCGCTACTCGACCGCATCGACCTTCAGATAGAGATTGTACCGGTGCCTTTTGAAAAGATATCCGACGCGCGACCCGGAGAGCCCAGCGCAGCGATACGCGAACGCGTAATAACCGCCCGCAAGATTCAGGAGGAGCGTTTCAAAGAGGAAGAGGGCATCTATTGCAATGCACAGATGACACCCAAACTCATTGCAAAATATGCTGCACTCGACGAACAGAGCCTCGCATTGCTACGCACGGCAATGAGCCGCTTCAATCTTTCGGCACGCGCCTACGACCGCATACTGAAGGTGGCACGTACCATTGCCGACCTCGATGGCAGCAAGGATATTCAGAGCCACCACATAGCAGAGGCAATCGGCTACCGCAACCTCGACAGAGAGAGTTGGGGAACATGATATAGCGACACCTACACTAAAGTTGTATGAAATAAAGGCTTGACAAAGTAGATAAAAAGAGAAAAACACTCACCCAAACACGCAATTCACATATTATGAAAACCATAAAAATAATGATTGCGGCAACAGAAGAGCTGCACGACGAAAAACTCGAGTTTACAAGCCTTATCCAACACCTCAACGAGGTGATGGAGCCGAGAGGCATAACCCTTGAAAGAGTCAAATGGAATCCCGAAGAGGGGGATATTGAGAAATTCATGGCGCAACTCAATGAATGCGAGATGTGCCTGACTCTCTATTGGAACGAAATCGCCAACAGCGCCGAAGAGGAGCTTGACACAGCTTATAGCAATTTGAAACAGGGAAGCAATCCGCGCAATCTTTATGTTTTCTTCAAAGAACCGTCTACGGAGATAACAGAGGCTTTGAAGGATTTCAAAGCCGAATTTGTTACAAAATATGGGCACTTCTATTGTACATTCGAGAATGTAGACACTATGAACCTGCATTTCATTTTACAACTCGAAGCCTATCAGAACAGCCTAAACAGGGATTTTGTAGATGTTAAAGGCGGGAAGGTTGTTGTGGGAGGCAAAGAGATGGTGAATCTTGCAAACGTGCCATTCGCTGCCATGAACAAAGAGTATCAGAGGTTGAGTAAGGAGCTGTGCACCTTAGAGGCAAAACTTGTTGAGGCAAGGAGCAAACTCCACGATAACCCCGACGACGAAGAGGCTGAAGAGTTGTTTTGCAAGATCAGAAGAGAGAAAAAGGAGATAGAGAAGGAGTTCGAGAACTATCAGAGACACCTATATGCTATTGCACTTGACTTTGCCAGAAAATCGGCAGACAGATATTCGGAACGCATGGCATTGGCACGCGAACAGTTCGAAAAGGGAAACACCACCGAAGCAGATAACATCCTCGATATAAAGATAATGAAAAAAGAGGTAAGGATGGAAGAGGAGAATTTCGAACAACAAAGGAAGAACCTCTTCCTGAAAATTGAGGAGTTTCATTTGAAGGCGCAGACCGTAATGGCAAATGCCGAATTGTCCATCACCACCAGGTTTGAAACTGCATGTGAAGCATACGAGGAGGCTATCCGCATTGCAAAGAAGACCGATTACTCCCCTGAAGAGAGTGCAAACATAATGTTTGGATACGCATATCTGTTAAGCACATTCAATAAAATGCACGAGTCTTTAATGCACTACGAAGAGGCTTTGGAAATAAGACGAAAATTGGCGGAAAAGAACAAGGAGGCATTTTTGCCGGATGTGGCAACGACACTAAACAACATTGGAATCCTGCAACGCAACCTCGGACGATATGAAGAGGCGGAAGTGAGCTACAAAGAGGCTTTGGGAATAAGACGAAAATTGGCGGAAAAGAACAAGGAGGCATTTTTGCCGGATGTGGCAACGACACTAAACAACATTGGAGCACTGCAAGACGACCTCGGACGATATGAAGAGGCGGAAGAGAGCTACAAAGAGGCTTTGGGAATTTACCGAAAATTGGCGGAAAAGAACAAGGAGGCATATTTGCCGTATGTGGCAATGACACTAAACAACATTGGAATGCTGCAAGACGACCTCGGACGATATGAAGAGGCGGAAGTGAGCTACAAAGAGGCTTTGGGAATAAGACGAAAATTGGCGGAAAAGAACAAGGAGGCATTTTTGCCGGATGTGGCAACGACACTAAACAACATTGGAATGCAGCAATACAACCTCGGACGATATGAAGAGGCGGAAGTGAGCTACAAAGAGGCTTTGGGAATTTACCGAAAATTGGCGGAAAAGAACAAGGAGGCATATTTGCCGTATGTGGCAATGACACTAAACAACATTGGAGCACTGCAATACAACCTCGGACGATATGAAGAGGCGGAAGAGAGCTACAAAGAGGCTTTGGGAATTTTCCGAAAATTGGCGGAAAAGAACAAGGAGGCATATTTGCCGTATGTGGCAACGTCACTAAACAACATTGGAGCACTGCAATACAACCTCGGACGATATGAAGAGGCGGAAGTGAGCTACAAAGAGGCTTTGGAAATAAGACAAAAATTGGCGGAAAAGAACAAGGAGGCATATTTGCCGGATGTGGCAGGGACTCTAAACAACATTGCTATTTTAAAAGACGAAACAGGAGAAGAGGAGGAGACAAAAACTCTCATAAAAGAGGCATTGCATATATACGAGGCTTTAGAGAATAACTATCCCGGAATGTACGAAGAAAAAATAGCAAAATACAGAGAGTTCCTGGAACAGGAATAAATAGAGTATAAATGCAAACAATAAAAGTTTTTATAGCATCCTCTGCCGAATTGAGGAGGGAAAGGATGGAACTGGTTGATTTAATCCAAGACCTTAATATCGAAACAAAAAAGTTGGGATTCATGTTCAAGCCCGTGCTGTGGGAATATATGGATTCTTCGATGCGCATCGAAAGAAAGGAAGATGAGTATCTGGAAAAACTGCGTGAATGTGAAATCTGCATTGTACTCTTCTGGAACACCTTAGGAGAATACACTGAGGAGGAGATGGATGTGGCTATGGATGAAAAACTTTCGGGAAGGATGCCGGAAGAGATTCATGTACTATATAAAACACCCGCAGTAGAGCAAACAGAAGAGATGCAGAAATTCAAAGAAGATTATGACAGGAATTACAGCCCTATCCCCTTTGACTGTTTTGAGAGTACAAAAGAATTGCGAAATTTGGTAAGCGAAATATTGGGTAAACATTTTGCATAGATTCAGGAAAACCACAGACTGCGACAAAAGTTTGGAACATTCCATGACCAACACACCGCAAGAAACGGTTTCGGATTCATAAATGTTACAAAGAACAGACACGCATGCACAATCTTTAGGCGCGAAGAAAAGTATTATTTAAAATATACAAGAAAAAACACTACCTTTGCGCATGCGTATAAAGTGCAAAACATCATGCAAACATGGAAAATTTAAAGGAAAAATTCATATATCTTCTCAGATACTACGCTGCATTGCTGCTATGTTTTCTTCCTCTAAGGTTGCTCTTCCTTGCAACCAATGCCACAGAAGAGTATAGCGCCGGGGAGTATTGGGACGTTGCCCTGCACGGACTCACACTTGATGTTGCAGTGGCGGGTTATCTGACTATCATTCCCCTGCTGTTTGCAATAGCCGGACTTTTCATACGAATACCGCTACGCAAGATTCTTGTTCCCTACAACATAATAGCAGCCACTGCCATAGCATTGGCATTCGTTGCCGACATCAGTCTCTATCCGTTCTGGGGATTCAAACTCGATGCCTCGTTCCTCATATATATCGATTCACCGTCGAATGCATTTGCAAGCGTAAGCACAGGCTATATCATCACCAGAGTGATTCTGACAGCGTTGCTCGTTGCGGCAGTTTTCGTACTCCTGCACAAAGCGACAGCTAAAGCATTGCACCCTTACGGAAAGAGATTCGGTACACTATCGGCACTCATTCTCCTGGGTGGAATACTTTTCTTAGGTATACGCGGAGGCATAGGCGAATCGACAAACAACATAGGCAAGGTATACCACAGCGACAAACAGTTCCTCAATCATGCAGCCGTAAATCCCATATTCAGTTTCCTCTACTCAATGGGCAAACGCGACGACTTCAAGGATGTATACAACTTCTACACAGCCGACGAACTCGACGGACGTATGCCCATGCTCTATCCCCACGACAACACCATAAACGATACACTGCTCACCACCACGCGCCCCAACATAATAACCATAATAGTCGAGGGTATGGGAAGCGCCCTCATCGAGGGACAGGGAGGCATAAAAGGGGTAACACCCAACTTCGACCGTCTCGCAAAGGAGGGAGTGATATTCACCAACTGCCATGCCAACAGTTACCGCACCGACCGTGGTGTGCTCTGCACCCTCAGCGGATATGCATCGTTCCCCAAGACCTCTGTGATGAAGTCGCCTGTAAAAAGCCGAAACCTGCCATCGATTGCATCTTCGCTTGCCGAGGCGGGCTACCACAACACATTCCTTTACGGTGGCGACATCAACTTCACCAACATGAAGAGCTATCTCTACTCCACCGGATACAACAAACTGATAGCCGACAAGGACTTCACACTGCAACAGCAAAGCACACATCTGTGGGGAGTAACCGACCATATAACCTTCGACTCGTTATACACCATTGCCACCACACCTGCACAAGAGCCGTGGCATATAACCTATCTTACCCTGAGCAGCCATGAGCCGTGGACCGTCCCCTACAACCGCATCCCCGACGACGAAATAGCCAATGCATTTGCCTACACCGATTCCTGCATAGGCAATTTTGTAGACCGTTTGAAAAACAGCGGGATATGGGAGAACACTCTTATCGTACTGTTGCCCGACCACACCCTTGCACGCTACCCTCAGAGAAAAGAGGGCGATGAAGCCATGCACAACAAGATACCTCTGCTGCTGTTGGGAGGTGCCGTGCGCACAGCAAAGGAGATACCGCTCCTGTGCAACCAAAGCGACCTACCCGCAACACTCCTCGCGCAACTATCACTGCCTATCGGAAAGTTCGAATACAGCCGCAACATACTCTCGCCCGCATACACCTACCCCTTTGCATACCACACATTCAACAACGGCATATCGTTCATAGACAGCACCGGGTACTCACTATACGACCTCGATGCACAAGACATACGCACAGAGTCCCCTGCTGACCCCGACGGACATCGCCTGGTGAATGCAAAGACAATACTGCAAGCAACATACGACAATTACCGCAACAGATAAACTGCTTTCATATGGCTAAGAACACAAAACTGCTATACTACCTCCGCAGCTACTCGTTGCTGCTGGCACCGAAATTCATACTGCGCAGCATCCTGCGACGACGCATGAAAGAGATTGAGACCTCTGCCGAAAAGGAGTATATCATGCGCCGTGTAAACTACTACAACAAGCTTGAGGACGGAGCCACTCTGCCCGACGACGCCCCCACCCTCGGCAGCCACACATTGAAAAACAAGAAATGCGGCAGTGTCTACTTCTTCGACACCTTTGAATACACACGCTACTTCGCCGACTCCCTGCGCTGGTTGCTCAAAGGAGGCGATGTAACGACCATTCCTCCCCACCCCACAATCGTAAAGAGCCGACCGATAGAGGGAGAGAATGCCAATTCGGTATTGATGAAACTGAACAAAGTAAGGCATTTCTTCTTTGTAGACGACAAGATACCGTTCGAGAAAAAGGAAAATATTATACTCTTCCGTGGCGATGCCAACGGCAAGCCCGGACGCATACGCTTCTTCGAAAAATGGTTCGGCAACCCCATGTGCGACCTTATTGACACTGCCGGTCACTCTGTAAACCCATCAGAATGGAAAGGAGCCGGTATGAGCGTGGAAGAGCATCTTAAATATCGCTACATCATGGCACTCGAGGGTGTGGATGTGGCAAGCAATCTCAAGTGGGTGATGTCGAGCAACAGCATAGCAGTGATGCCCCGACCCACATACGAAACATGGTTCATGGAGGGAACACTCATCCCCAACTACCACTACATAGAGATAAAACCCGACTACTCGGACCTGCTTGAACGCATAGAGTACTATAACAATCATATAGACGAGGCAAAAGAGATAATAAAAAATGCCAATGAGTATGTGAGACAGTTCCGCGACCGACACCGCGAGGACCTTATTTCAACGTTGGTGCTCGCCAAATACTTCGAAAAGACGGGGCAAATGAGAGACAAATAGATATAAATATCTTCTACGTTTCACTCCAAAACATTCCATTAAAGCAGTTGTATCATAATTTATAGATTGTTTTGCTTTGAAATTATCACAAAACTGCTTACCTTTGCAAAGTTGCTACGAAAAAGGCATCGTAAATGCCTTGTGGCGGCTATCACATAAACATAGGTTGCTCGAATGGTGGAATCGGTAGACACGAGGGACTTAAAATCCCTTGGCCATTGCGGCTGTGCGGGTTCGAGTCCCGCTTCGAGTACGAAGAAAAATCGCAAGCAGTTAACAATCAACCGCTTGCGGTTTTCTTTTTATCTAATTGCACCACATTTGCACCACAAAATTTAAAAGTTAGCTTTTTGGAGAGATTTCAAAGCAAGCATCCTT
>JAZNKR010000154.1:0-18936 GCA_045578665.1 Bacteroidaceae bacterium
GAAATAGTATTCAGTATATTGGACTCTATAAGCAACTCTTTAATTAGCTCTTTCTGAACATCATTGCACTCTTCTTCAATCTTTTTAAACAAAGACAGGACTACATCTATCTGTTCTTTTAATTCATCCTCTGTTACAACAGAATCTTCTAAAATCTTTTTATACGACGGGTGGTTTATTATTGCTTCATTAATAATCAAAGACCCATCATTATCGAAAAATATATTTTTCATACTCCTATTTTTTATTTATTTTGTTATATAAATCTTTAATGTCTGTTTGATGTTTAAGAGTCTCCTTTACAGAAGATGATATATCGTTATCATGCTGTGCCATATTAGCCAAGGCAGTAAGATATATCCAACCAGATACAATGGTGAGCGCATAAAGTGCACCTGTTAGGATCACAACAGATACAGACCATGAAAACAGGTTCCATTTTAACGCTGCAACAACAGCCATAAGCCCAACATTTTGCACAATATTTGATACGATTGCCGAACCTATACTTTTGATAAGATTGTCTGAGAATTTCAAGCCAAGCGCATTGTTGATGCAAACATACATAGCCCATATATTGGCTGTCGCAGCTAATATATCCAAACCGCCGATTGGGATAAATGCAGTTGCAAAAGCAATTTTTGCATGTCTCAAAACAATTTTCTCAATTTCTTCAGGCATTACATTTGCCGCTATTGAATTAATCTTTTTATATGCAGCAATAGCATTTTTTGCCGCAATGTAAATCTCAACTACTTTTGCCATGATTCTAATTCTCTATTTTTTAGATTTATTCTTCTTTTCAGATGGAGTATATAAATCCACCTTTTCTATGAACATAGGTATTTTGCTATTAAGGGCTTCGTCGTAATCTTTGGCTCCAGAGTCTACCACATCAAGGTGGTCGTATGAGCATATGTTGGCATGCATTCGATTTTCACCAGTTTTATAATCTTCTTTCACCTTGTCAAAGATACCATGAGGGGTTTTATAATATTCATCGCTAAATTCTGATTCAATAAGTTCTTGCTTTTGAAGTGGATTTAATTCATTCCATGTGCAATTATATTTCTTTTGGGCAAAACGTTCACGTATGTCATTTCTCTTCTGTTTTGCATTTTCTGTACTTTTGTTCTTTTCCAATTCTTGAATCTCCATATCAACATCTTTAGGGCAAGGAGAATACCCTAACAGTAGTTGCTGAATATTCCATCTGTTATGCTCACATCGTGCTAAGATTTCTTTATTTTCTTCGTTATTTATAGCGTTTTCCAATTCCTTGAGAGTGAATGGCTCGACGATGATACTGCGGATTTTTTGCGTGATACTATCAACAAAATATTTATTAGAGAACTTCTTGTCAATTGTAAGTTTCTTCCACATCGCTCTAATTTGTTTGTATTTATCCTTATCCCCCATGTCGATTTCATTCACATAAAATCCTTTAAGGTTATTATTCTCATCTTTCTCATCTTTCTTAATGTCATACATTGCATTTACTAAGATTGATTTAAGGTATAGCGAACGGTTGCTCATATAATCACGGTCTACCATTCCAAATGCACGTAGCATTTTATATCTTTTATCTTTCTGGTCAGAATCTTTAAGATTTGATATTATGTCTTCCGCATCTGGTTGATATACCCATACCTGTTGAACTTTATCGTAAACACTAATAGGCATATATAAACTGGCTGCTATGGATTGATGAGTTTGGGTTAAACAGATCGCAATAGTCAATTTAGAATTTTTTACCCATTCATTCTCGTTATTTGAAATGTCTGATAAGTATTTACGAACACCTTGTGATTCCAATTCACCTTTGATGAACTCAATCTCAACATCTAGAAAGTTGCCATTTTTGATTCGACCATCTTTTGTTGTATTCAGATGATTCCACTCTGAATCATTATTGTTCATGGGATCGCTCCATTCAGTAGTGTTGTCCATACCACAAGTCGTATCAATATAACGATTGCGCACTAGATTAAATAAATTCTGATAACGCCCCATAAAGAAATTCCTTTCCTTGTCGGCATTGCTATCAATAAATGTCAAACGAGTTCGTCGTTTATTCATTTTATCAACGTCTCCTTCTTTTTCAGCGGATGTATAATTTATGTAATGTGCTTGCAAAAGAGCTTGAATGCCCATTGAAACCCCCATCTTTGACATTCCGACTACAATAAAATGTACGTGTTCATCAGAATCTTTATTTATTCCATCATTACCATCCAATGGAATAAAATCATTATTTGTGGACTGAGACTTGATCTTGTCGTTTTCAAACTTGCAATACGAACCGCCGACCATAACACGACGAGCCCAAGAGTCATACCTGTTGAATGGGATAAAAACCAAATGCTTATTAATCTTTTCCTGAACATCCGAGAATAAGAAAATAGAATAGGTCGTTTGGTATTCAAAAAGTACCTTACAAACTTTTCTATGCCACTCTTGTGGCTGTTTATCATTATCTTTTGCCTCGTCTAGTATATCTGCTACTGTATTCAAGCATTTCATATTTATGGCATCGTGAAAACTTTCACCCCCATCAATTAATGATGTTTCACCTAATATATATACTTCTGTTGCGTTTTCAATATATAGTTTTTTCAATTCTTCTTTTGAATCTCTTAGAGCCTTGTAAATTATCACCTTCTTTAATTCTTCTTTATCCAATTTCGACTCTAATTCACCCCTTACCTCTTGTACTTCACGAGATGTTTGTAAAACAATATATTCATTGTCCCCCTCTGAATAAAAGTCTAATTTGCCTTCTTCTTTAGGTGGTTTAGGAGTTAGCAGATTTTTAATCACTGAGGCTGCAATCTCATTTGCCCCTATTACAACTGCATAATTATTCTTGCCTAAATTATTGTATCTAATGCTTCCGTTCAGCCATTTCTCCTTTCTACGATCTATATAGCCAATTATAGAGGATACCAATACCCCATTTAACAAGAATACTCCAAGTATAGCAATCAAAGCAGTCCATCCACGACCACTTTGGGATGTGCTCATATGTTGGTTGCCCGGATCGATAAAATGATAATACACGGTCCAAAAAATTGAGGGATCTTTTTGCGCGGAAATTATACTGCCCGGCAATTCGTTTTTTTGCATTATGATTGAATCACATCTAAGTTCGAGATTGTGTGCGCTTAGAAATGCTGATTCTGTAAAAAGTTCGTTTTTTGCAACACCTAAACTGTCGGTTTCTATGCTATCGCAGGTGTATAAATTCTCATCATAAACAAGATTTTTAGGTGAATAATCACTATTAAAGATAATGAATAAAAATGAAATAAATGATGGCATTAATAATACAAGCGCAAAAACTTTTTTAAGAAAATCACCGTTTGTTAAATGCCAATCAAATTTAGGCTTTTGCCTCCAAAGACACCAAGCATATATAATATAAATCAAACAAACCCCGCCCGCAATTACACAAAGAGCATTATTGAGACATATACATTCGAATGGTGTTAAGTTAAAGTTAAACAACAAAGCTAAAATAGCAAAGAAAATCGCTAAGTTATCAAATGAACACCATTTGTTTTTATTATTCATTTTTTTCCAAATTTTTTCCCAATTTTTTTTCCAAATAATCATGATATATAAATTTAATATTAATTTTTCTTCACTTGCGCAAGCACATCCCAATCCTGCGATAATTATAACTTAATTTCCCTTTAAGGTCCATCATTTTGCATAGGATATCTAACAAGGCGAACTTGCTCTCCAACTCCTTAAGTAATGTTCACAAATGAATTGTAAATATTTGCAAATATACTAAAATAATCGAAATTTGGCAATAGAGTGTTAATGTTATATCAATATTTCGGTAAATTTTTACCGAAACGTTAAAAAATAACGCTTATCAAGCAGATAAAGCAAAATTTTCCTTTTAGATACTTCTATGGGAAAGTGCCAACGCTATCAAAATACAGATATGGGTGACGCTTATAGCCAATCTGCTTCTGTCGCTACTACAAAACAGTCTTGAAAGACGCTGGAGCTTTTCGAGGTTGGCTACTATGGTCAGAATTGTTTTGATGTATTATCTCAATATGCAGACATTCTTCAACAAACCGGAGGAAGACCTTAAACTGATGCTAATATAAGCAGCCGAACCACTACCAGAAGAGACATTAAATTCACAGGGGTATTGTCCAAAACAAATTTCCTCTCAACTCCTATTTTTCAAGGAGTTGAGAGGAAATTATCATGTTTAGCGGATAGTAATAATTTTAGGGTGGTTCTATAAATTATTAATCTATATTTCTTTTCCAGGTGCATTCTATTTCGGTCGCTTTTGGATTCTCCGAAATTCAATAGTGTTAACTAATTTATAGAACCACCCTTTATTTACTGACTGAGCTGCGTAGGCTTGGTTGATTTTTAACGAACTATCGAACTTATGAATTAATAAATAAGGCTATTATTGTTTTTTGAACTTTCCTGCTTTTTTGTCTTCGTTGAATGCTTGTTTACCTTCTTTTATTATTTCAGAAATATCAGATTCGTTAACTATATCATCAGCAACTTTTTTGACATCACCATCTGCTATATTAAATCCTTTACCTGCTTTAAATAATTTAGTCAAAAGTTTTATATATAAAACTCCAGAAGTAAAGACTGTAATATAGCCAATAAATCCATCTATAGCTATAGCGCCAGCACTGCCCAATCCTGGAATGAAGGACAAAAGCATACTTCCGATAAACATTAATATGAGTGAACCTGCAGAAGCTAATATGTTGGTCAAAAGTGCAGAAGCTAATGATTTTAATATGTTATCTTTTATAGAAATGCCCAAATCCTTATTAATCATAACGTACATTCCCCATATTGTAGCCACCCAAGCTGCAGATGCAACAAGAGCGCCGGCACCAGGTAACCAACCAGAACCGACACCGGCTATGGCGGCTATTATCGCACTTCCCCTAATTGTTTCACCAGCCTTCTCTATTCGTTGGCTGCTAATAATTCCTTTTGTTACCTCTTCCAGTGCTTTTAAGGCAATAAATAAAATCCCTCGATTCATGATGTTAAGTTTTTTTTGATTATTTAAATTGTTGCTATGGTTAATTTATTTTGCAAATGCAATCGAATTTTAATTCGTTAATATTACTCAAGTTTCGCAAGTAGTTGCTGTTATTGTAAATCAGATAGTTACAAGTAACTTCAAACAAGATTGATACACAAACGTATCGTTTATAACAATTGATTTCAAAATTAACTACAACATCCTTCAATAACTAACTCAATGATTTTAAACCATATCATTATATTTCAATTAATTAGAACTTGCGAAACTTGAGTAAGGTGAAAATTTACCGAAGTATTGCTGGTTCATTTTCTAACTAAAATCAGTCGTAAACTGCTGATTAGCAAAATTTACTTATTGTAACAGGTGTTAAAAATTACGAAACTGTCGCAAATATAGTGAAATTTATTTAATTCTTGCAAAATATTTACTTGGAAAATTTTCTATAAAACAGTTTCTAATGCCGTAGAATAAAAGTTCTTTGAAATAAAATTTGAAGAAACACTGCACTCGCTGTGAAAAATATTCAAGCAAGCTTGATATTTCTCGCTCGTTTGTTACTATCTTTGAGGTAAATCTCGAAGAAACACTGCACTCGCTGTGAAAAATATTCAAGCAAGCTTGATATTTCTCGCTTGTTTGTTCTTATCTTTGAGGTAAACCTCGAAGATATACTGCACTCGCTTGGAAAAATATTCAAGCAAGCTTGATATTTCTCGCTCGTTTGTTCTTATCTTTGTGGCAAGTAGTAAAATATAAATATAATATGATGATAGATTCCAAAAAACCTTTGATTCTTGTTTCCAACGACGATGGTTACAGTGCAAAGGGGATAAATTCATTGATAGGTGTGCTTGCCGAATTCGGCGATGTCGTGGTGATGGCTCCCGACACGGGCCGTTCCGGCAAAGGGTGTGCCATTACAAGTGAAACTCCCATTACATATTCTCTTGTCTCACGTGCCGATGGCGTAGAGGTCTATTCTTGCACCGGTACTCCGGTGGATTGTGTGAAACTGGCTTGCGATTCGCTTCTCGACCGCCGTCCAGACCTTGTTGTCGGCGGCATCAACCACGGCGACAATTCTGCTGTCAATGCCCACTATTCGGGTACTATGGGTGTGGTTTTCGAGGGTTGTATGAAGGGTATCCCCTCTGTTGCATTCTCTCTTTGCGACCATGCTGCCGATGCCGATTTTACTCCCACGTTCCCCGTTATAAGACGTGTAGTCGAGGAGGTTCTTCGTCGTGGCCTGCCCAAAGGCTGTTGCCTTAATGTGAATTTCCCCGAAAAAGCACCTTACAAAGGAGTTGCTGTCTGTCGTCAGGCTGTAGGTGAGTGGGTGAATGAGTATGAGTCGCACGACCATCCGCGGGGTGGCAAATGGTTCTGGCTTACGGGTGAATTTGTTACCGAGGAGAAGGATTCTACTGCCGATAAGGTGGCGCTGAACAATGGTTATGTGGCTATTACTCCTACGCGTATAGATATGACAGACTACGACCTTATGCGCGAAATGAAGGCGTGGGAATTGTAGATTTTGACATTTATGAAATATTATCTTATAGTAGGCGAAGCGTCGGGCGACCTGCACGCTTCCAATCTTATGAAGGCTCTCAAGAATGTCGACAGTGAGGCGGAGTTCCGCTTCTTTGGCGGCGACCTTATGTCGGCTGTCGGCGGTACAAGAGTGAAGCATTACAAGGAACTTGCCTATATGGGCTTTGTGCCTGTGCTGTTGCATCTGAGGACTATTTTTTTGCTTATGCTTGCTTTTCTGTTCGGTGGCAGTTTGTCGGCGCAAAAGCAACGTATGCTCGATTTTGATTTCGGGCAGGGCGTGAAAAAAGAGGATTGGGTGCAGGCGATTCGTGTGCTTCAACCTGAGTGCCGCAGTGAGGTGTTGGGCAAGGTGGAGGTGAAGTTTGTCGCTCCGGGAATGTCGTATGCCAAGGCTATGTGTTGGGGTGTAGGTGAATCCGAAGACAGCTTGCATTGGGGTAGCGATGTCAATCTGACTCCCAAGGGCATAAAATTGAAAAAGGATGGTCGCGGCAGTTTTAAGTTCAATGCCAATCTGTTTCCGCATGGCCCTATGACGGTGCGCATATATGCTGTTTCCGACGAGGGTAGAAAGGATGTCTTTGAACTTCAACTCTATAACAAGGGTGGTATAAGCCTGCGCGAAGGAATCCCCGCCGAGACACCTCAGCCGGCAAAGGGACTGAAACTTCTCTTCTCTGATGATTTCGACGGGGAGTTGTCTATTTCGGATGATGGTCGCGGTGCTCGTTATTGTGCACATAAGCCTCTTTTTGGCGACTTCAGCGGTTGGCCTTTTACAGATGTAAGCAGTAAGGATAATCCATTCTCGCGTGTGGATACATATTTGAAAATAGCGGCCCGCAAGAGAGAGGGGGAGAAGGGCAGTACCGGCTTGATTGCTTCGGTCAATATGGATGGAGAGGGCTTTTGGTTCAAGGCTCCTTGTTATCTTGAGTGTCGCTTTGTTGCCCAATCGGCGCCGGGAACGTGGTCTGCTTTCTGGACGGTCAACCAGATTAGGCCGGCTCCGGGCGATGAACTTGATATAATTGAGGCATACGGAGGACAAGGTGAGGGTAATCCAAATTTCTGGGGTTATAATTGCACTGCGCATTTTTGGGAACAGCGCGACGAGGATGGCCGTCCGCGTGAGGCTTTGCACAAAAGCATTGACATGCTCTCGGTAGGTGGCGGTTCGTCGTGGTCAACCACTTTTCATACTTACGGATTATACATAGGATTGAAAGAGACTGTGTATTATCTTGATGGTGTTGAGGTGTTCAGGCATCCGACAAACAGTATATCCCGCGATTTTCCTCATTTGTTTATGGTGAATTATGCGATAGGTGGGATAAGCGGTTGGAAAATTGACCTTGAACGCTACGGTAATGGCTCTGATATGTATGTGGATTACATAAGGGTTTATGGCAAATGATATGTGGAATATCCCTTTAATATGAATATACAGTAGAATAATATGAAATATTATCTTATAGTAGGCGAGGCGTCGGGCGACCTGCACGCTTCCAATCTGATGAAGGCACTGAAGAGTGTCGATGCCGATGCGGAGTTCCGCTTTTTCGGCGGCGATCTTATGTCAGCGGTGGGCGGTACAAGAGTGAAGCACTACAAAGAGCTTGCCTATATGGGCTTTGTTCCTGTGTTGCTGCATCTGAGGACAATTTTCAGCAATATGAGTCTATGCAAGCGCGATGTCGCCGAGTGGCACCCCGACGCTCTTATACTTGTCGATTATCCCGGATTCAATCTCTCTATTGCCGAGTATATCCACAAGAATACTGATATTCCTGTCTACTACTATATTTCGCCCAAAATATGGGCATGGAAAGAGCATCGCATCAAGAACATCAAGCGCGATGTCGATGAACTGTTCTCTATATTGCCGTTTGAGATAGAATTTTTCGAGAAGCACAACTATAAGATAAACTATGTGGGTAATCCTTGCGTGGATGCCGTTGCTGCCTATCGCGACTCATACAGCGAGTCGCGCGAGGAGTTTTTGTCGTCGACGGGGCTGCCCGACAAACAGATTGTGGCGCTGCTTGCAGGTAGCCGCAAGCAGGAGATTGACAGCAATCTGCCCATGATGCTCGATGCTATGGACAAACACCCCGATTGCATCCCTGTAATAGCAAAGGCTCCGGGCATCGACAAGGAGTACTATTCCCAATATATCGAGGGGCGTCGTGTATATCTTTTCGAGGGTACCTACCGTCTGTTGATGAACTCATACGCCGCGCTTGTAACATCGGGAACAGCTACACTTGAGACAGCGCTTTTCCGTGTGCCGCAGGTGGTGTGCTATGCCACACCGATGCCCAAATTTTATGCTTGGTTGCGTCGCATGTTCCTGAAGGTGAAGTATGTCTCTCTTGTAAACCTTATAGCCGACCGCGAGGCTGTAACGGAACTTGTGGCAGACACCATGCGCCCCGATTGTCTCGATGAGGAGTTGAAAAAACTCCTCGAACAAGGCTCGGAGTACCGTGATCACATGTTCGAGGAGTATGACCGTATGATTGAAATTCTTGGACCGGCAGGCGCTTCACGGTCGGCAGCCAATGCCATTTACAGCAAATTGAAGGCTTCCAGAAGGTAGAGGTATATTACTACCGACGGGATTGCGAGCATAGAACTGTCGAATCGGTCGAGTATTCCGCCGTGTCCGGGCAGTATGTTGCCCGAATCCTTTATGCCCATTTCGCGTTTCATGCACGACTCAATGAGGTCGCCGTATGTTCCCGTTACCACAACCACTGCTGCCATACCCATCCATTGTACTGTGCCGAGGGTGGGGTAGAAGAGCGATATTATGTATCCGGCGATGATGGCTATGATGCCTCCGCCGATAGAGCCTTCCCACGATTTCTTGGGAGATATTCTCTCGAAGAGACGGCGGCGTCCTATCAGTGAGCCTACACAGTATGCTCCGCTGTCGCTGCACCAAAGGAATATGAAGATGGAGAGTGGCATTATGTAGTTGTATCCAGCTCCTCCGAATCCGGTGAGTATGTTCAGCAATGCAAAGGGCAGTGCCGCATATATCTGCGAGAGTGCAAAATAGGCATAGTTGTCGAGAGTGTTTCCATCCTTTTTGTAAATCTCACGTACGAGATTGTAGACAAGCAGCATCAGATAGGGAACGAAGAGCATGAATGGCTCTTTGACCTTGTCGAGCATGAACATTGCAAAGAAAAGGTACATACCTCCCACCACAGCAATCACCGTGCTGAAGGTGGTCTTTTTGTAGTCGTGCACAAGGTTGCAGAACTCGTTGACTGCAAGGCATGTGATTATTGCAAACAGTATCCCGAATGAGATGTTGTTGTAGAGTATTGCTGCAAGCAGCACTGCAACGAATACTACGCCCGTTGCTACGCGAATTAGGAATTTTTTCATCTCTCTTTGTCGTGTTTTTTGCTTTTCTCCTTAGACGGTCCTTTTACTCTTTGGTTTCCTCTGCAGGAGTTTCGCTGTCGTTATTGTCTGTGTCTGTTTCTATATTATCTTCGATATTCTCTTCTGCTTTCTCTTCGTTCTTTTCGAAAATCTCTTCGCTGCGTGATGCCCAGGGGCGTTTGCCGAAAATCTTTTCGACATCTTCGGCGAATATCACTTCGCGTTCGATAAGCAGATTGGCGAGCATGCGGTGTCCTTCGCTGTGCTCAGAGAGGATGCTCTTGGCACGTTCGTACTGCTCTCTTATCATCTCTTTCACCTCGTTGTCGATGAGTTCGGCTGTCTTTTCGCTGTAGGGACGCTGGAATGTGGCATCGGCATTGTTGTAGTAGCAGAGGTTGGCAAGTTTGTCGCTCATGCCTGCATAGGCTATCATGCCGTATGCCTGCTTTGTTACACGCTCGAGGTCATTCATGGCGCCGGTCGATATTTTGCCGACGAACAGCTCTTCGGCGGCGCGTCCTCCGAGGATGGCACACATTTCGTCGAGCATCTGCTCCTTGGTGGTTATCTGACGCTCTTCGGGCAGATACCATGCTGCGCCGAGTGCTCTACCGCGTGGAACAATGGTTACCTTTATAAGGGGGTTGGCATGTTCGAGGAACCATGAGAGGGTAGCGTGTCCTGCCTCGTGCAGTGCAATTGTCTCCTTCTCTTTGTCGGTCATTATCTTGGTCTTTTTCTCGAGTCCGCCGATGATGCGGTCCACAGCATCGAGAAAATCCTGCTTGTCGACAGCTTTCTTGTTGTGGCGCGCAGCTATAAGTGCAGCTTCGTTGCAGACGTTGGCAATGTCGGCTCCGGAGAATCCGGGCGTCTGACGTGCAAGAAGGTCTATGTCTACCGAAACGTCGAGTTTCAAGGGACGCAGATGCACTCCGAAAACCTCCTTGCGTTCGTTGAGGTCGGGCAGGTCGACATGTATCTGACGGTCGAAACGGCCTGCACGCAGCAGTGCCTTGTCCAATATATCCACACGGTTGGTAGCAGCCATGATTATTATGCCGCTGTTGGTGCCGAAACCGTCCATCTCTGTGAGCAACTGGTTGAGGGTATTCTCGCGCTCGTCGTTGCCGCCCATAGAGGGGCTTTTGCCGCGTGCACGTCCTACAGCATCTATCTCGTCGATGAATATGATGCAGGGAGCCTTCTCTTTGGCCTGCTGGAAGAGGTCGCGTACGCGCGATGCGCCCACGCCAACGAACATCTCTACAAAGTCCGAGCCCGATAGCGAGAAGAACGGAACTTCTGCCTCTCCTGCCACAGCCTTTGCAAGCAGGGTCTTTCCGGTGCCCGGAGGACCTACAAGCAGTGCGCCTTTGGGTATCTTTCCGCCAAGTTCGGTGTATCGTTGTGGGCTGCGCAGGAAGTCAACAATCTCCTGCACCTCCTGTTTGGCGCCCTCCTGGCCTGCCACATCCTTGAATGTTATGCGGTTGGCATCGTTCTTCTCAAACAGTTTGGCTTTAGACTTTCCAACGCTGAATACATTGCCCTGCACACCTCCGCCACCGCTCATGCGACGCATGAGGAATATCCATATTCCTACAAATGCCAACAGAGGAAAAATGTTCCAGAAGAGGTTGCCCCAATAGTCGGGCTTTGTGTCGTACTTAACACTGCCGCCGAATGTTCCTTCTGCCTCTTGTGCATCGATATATTCCTCGAATTTTTCTTTGGAACCTATCTGCGAGACAACCACGGGGCGCACACCAACGTGCGACTGTTTGTCGGTGAAAATCCTGGCAGCCGAGTCGGGCACAATATATGCCTCAACCTCGTTGTTGTCGAACACTCTAATCTCGTTTATATATCCTTTTGTTATGTACTCTTTCAGTTGCGAGTAGTCCACCTCCTTGCTCATCGAACTGTTGTCTCCGTTGAGATAGATGAAGAGCAGTACGGCACCTGCAACCAGGTAGAGCCATATGAAATTGAATTTTGGGACATTGCCCGGAATTTTTGTCTCTTTGCTCATGGTCTGTTGAAGTTGTTTGTCCTTGATATGTTCCTTTGTTTGTATTCGGATGTTTGTTTCCTGAATAAGGAGCGCAGCGGTCAGCCTTTTATATCATTGATGAATGGACTTTAACAACTTTTCTTTTTTTGTTTGGATTAACTATTAATCTATGTCGGGTATTATATCAAGCTTGGCATCTGCCCATAGGTGGTCTATGTCGTAGAACTCGCGGGTTTCGGGCAGGAATATGTGCACAAGCACTTCGCCGTAGTCCATCGCCACCCACTGAGCATTGCGCAGTCCGTCGATAGCTATCGGGTGATAGCCGGTCGCCTTTTTCACAAGGTACTCAACAGAGTCGGTGATGGCACTGACCTGAGTGGGTGAGTTGCCATTGCATATAACGAAATAGTCGCATATAGTGTTCCCGAGTTTTGTGAGGTCTGCAACTACTATCTCTTTGCCTTTCTTTTCCTGAATAGCATCTATTATCTCTTTCAGCAGAGTTTCTGTTGTAGGTTTTTCGGTCATATATTATATCTGATTCTTTATTTTACTCTGAAAGATATTGGTCGAAACCAAAATCAGTACTTATTTTTTGCAAATATACTCTGTTTTTATCTATCAAAACAGCCAAATTCGTGATTTTTTTTGCTCTTTTGCGAAAAAAAAAGGCAAAATACTTTTTTTTTGAAAAAAATGTTGTACCTTTGCAGTGCAATTGACCGATGGTGTAATGGTAACACTACAGATTCTGGTCCTGTCATTCAAGGTTCGAGTCCTTGTCGGTCAACTAAGGAAAGCATCGCATAGGCGGTGCTTTTTTTGTTGTATATTCTATAGTAGCGGCGAAGATGACACACCGGCAAAAGAATAAACATCGTAATTATAGAATTATTTTTTAATATCTCAAGTTTCGCAAGTTCTAATTAATTGAAATATAATGATATGGTTTTAAAATCATTGAGTTAGTTATTGAAGGATGTTGCCGTTAATATTGAAATCAATTGTTATAAACGATACGTTTGTGTGTTAATCTTGTTTGGAGTTACTCATAACTATCTGATTTACAACAATGGTGACTACTTGCGAAACTTGAGTTAATATAATTCAAACATTTATCTCAATGCGAGATGTAGGCAATAAAAGAGAATTGCGTTAATCATTCATTGAGATTTATCTCGTATGTGTCGTATGTTATGGCACGACCCCCAAACCCCTCTTTCTGGAAGAGAAGTCCTTCGTTCAGTATTTTGCCCTTATCTTCGGTGGAGATACCGAAATCAATGTATTCTTTGTCGTTGTAGATGTTGTCGAAGAGGTATTGGAACAGCCCGTCCAATGCTCCTTTATCTTTTCCTTCGGGCGAGGCTGCAATGTATTGGATGTGTGCGACTTTTGTCGATTCATATATGACGCATCCGGCGATAACCCTCTCTTCTTTTTTAGCGGTAAAGAGTTTTATGTTTTCTGGGAATCGGGCGTGGAGCAACTCTATTTCGTTGAGTCTGTGTGTGGGGGTGCAGTTGTGTGATTCGGCAAGGACATTTGAAAGTATCTCCCAATAAGCCCCGAAGTCATTGCTTTCATGGTAGACAATTCCCTCTTTTTGGGCTTTTTGGGCTTTGCGACGACGCAGTAGGCTGAATGCTATCCGTTCTTTATTGTATATTGTAGAGGAGATACTGCGCCCGGTCAATTGTGCACCCACAGTGAAGAGAGCGTACAAATCTTCCTGGGACGGATGTTGGCAGTAGATATGCGGAATAGGCTTGTATATGATTTTTTCTACATAGAGTTCCTCTTTTGCCCACTGCATGGTAAGGTGCAACATCTCTGCAACTTCGCCGTATCTGCTATCTGCTGTGAGTATAAACCCTCCATAGGTCAATCCCCCATGCGAGTCTGCAAAGGCTTTGTCTGCATTGTGGCTCAGCGGCAGTAGTCCTCTCAACTCTTCTTTTTCATAGAACATGAGCGATGCGTCTACAAATCTGTCTGAGTGGTAGTCCATGTAGTCGCGCATGAAAAGGAATGTGGCATTTTTGGCTCTGATGACAAAACTGTCCCATTCGTTTTTAAACTCTTTTCTGTATTTGATTATGCGCATACGTTATCTCTTGCTTGGTGAAGAGTCGGCAATATGTTGGGTGGAGGTTATTTTTTCAATATATCTTCGTCTCTCAGAGGTGCGAAAGCGCCGTCCTTGGCTTCGAATATAACTGTACCAGATTCGAGCGATTCGATTGTGTGCCATTGTCCTGCCGGTATCTGCAACATGGGGCAATCACCACCGACTTCCATCAGCACCTCTTCGGTTACATTGCCTGAGTCATCGAACAGAATCTCTCTTACCTTGCCGCGGATTATTATAACTGTCTCTGCTGTTGAACAGTGGCGGTGGATGGGGACTATTGTTCCGGGCTCCAGGGCATTGAGCATACGTTGTGAAGTGTCATCGGATGTTGTTCGCAAATCGAAGTTCATTCTCATTCGTTCGCTCGACTTGGCTTTTGCTGTCAATTCATCAAGTATCAGTTTGTCTATTCTCATTGTTTTGTGATTAAGGTTTTGTGATTAAGGTATTGTGATTTAGCCGTATTGTTTTTATGTATGATATTTGTTGGCTCGTTTATAAAATTCTCATGGAATATCCCAGACGTGCCGATATTGTCATGTTTGCCGAGCGGCCGAAGTCGTCTGTCTTCGAGTTGTTGAAGATGTCGCCCAGTCCGTAGTAGTATCTGCCTTCGACAAAGAAGTTGCCTGCTTTTGTCCTCAGTTCAAGACCGAAACCACCTGTTATTCCGTAGTCGAACTTGTTGTCTATGGGTTTGGCATATATGCTCTGTGTTGCATTTGGACGGCTCTCAATGCTCCATGTGCCTTCGTAGGTCTCTTCGTCTCCAAGAAGTATTCCTATCTGAGGACCGAGATTGATGTAGAACTGCAGTCCATAGGGCTCTTTGCCAAAGGCGAGGTGGGCAAGGAAGGGTATCTCCAGGTAGTTGAGACGGCGGCTGTAGCTGTTGCCTATCTTGTCGTCAAAGTCCTCTTCCCATCCGCGCTGGGTATAGTTGAACTCTAACTGTGCGGCACATATCATGTTGAAGTATTTCTCTGTTGTATATCGTGCGCTGATACCTCCGAGCAGTCCTGTGAGGTTCTTCTGGCGCACTGTAGGCTGAAGGTCCATGCTGCTGAATGTGGCTCCTCCTGCAACTCCTATTTCTAACATGTTGCGGCGCTCTTCTACCTGGGCTGTCGCTGCAAGTGCGAGCATCAGGGCGATTGCTGTTGTCAGTATGCGGTTCATTGGTCAAGATCTATTTTGGTTACTTTATAGTCGGGCGAGTATCTTATGTAGTAGGCTTTGGTGTTGATGTATCCGCCGCGGTTGTTCTTTCTTGTGAAGTGGTATCCCGATTGCGTTGGATTGAAGTCTATATGGTTTATCTTCTCGGGCATATCCGCTTTGTGAAGTGCGACGGCTTTCAGGAAGAAGTATCCTGTGTCGTATCCAAGCATTCCGTATCTGGGGTAGCGGTTCTGCATGCTGCGGTTGTACCACTGGGTGTATCTGTTCTGTATCTCCACAGCTTCGGGCAGTATGCTGTTGGTGTAGAACGATGTGTAGAAGTATGTGTCCACTTCGTACATTGCTTCGAGGTTGCTGCCGGCATAAATCTGCCATTCGGGGTAACCGAAGAGAGCAAACTCAGGAGCGCTTTCCAATGTGTCGCGCTTGAGCACAAGGAGGGTAGGCAGTATCTGGTTGAAGGTCTCCACCTTGCTTGTGGTGGGGATGAAGATGTTGAGTGCGGCTGTGTCCATCTGCTCTCTGATGAATGTAGTGCCTCCACCGCTTGCCATACTCATGAGGCTGTCCATGAGTATTGTCCTGTGGCTTATGTTGTTGGCTTTGGCATATTGTAGCAGGTCGGTTGCAAACTCCTTCTTCTCTATTTCGAACCGGTTGTCTACAAAGATGATGTTTGCTCCGGGGAACTGTTTGCCGAACCTATTTACGCTCTTGTCGACAATGTATGTCTGCAAGGCATTTGCTATGAATACTTTGGGGTTGTCGTAGAGGGCTTGTTCCTTCACACTGAATGGAAGCACCAATGGGATGTTCTTTGCCTTTGCAAATGTGGCAAGCTCCTTGTTGTGTGTAGGGTAGAGTGCGCCGATTATTACGTCGCAGTCGTTGAGTGCTCCGCTGTTTATCAGTGTAGAGAGACTTTTGGTCGATTCACCCGAGTCGTATGTGTGAATGTCGAACGAGAGTCCTTCCGATTTCAGCTCTTCTACTGCCAAGAGTAGTCCCTGATAGAATTCTACCATGCGTTCCTGTTCGGTGGGCGCATATTGGTCGAGCATGAAGGGGAGGATTATCGCAACTTTTGTGGCGCTGCTCTTTTTCTTCTCTTCCACTTTTGGCTTTTCGACAACTACGGTGTCTTTCTTTACCTCCTTATCCTGTGTAGGGAAGGGAATATAGAGTTTCATGCCTTTCTTCAGCTCCTTTTTGCCGAGAATGGGGTTGAGGTCCATGAGTGCCTTGCGTGTTACGCCGTACTTCATGGCAATCTTGTATAGGCTCTCGTCCTTATTGACAATGTGTACCGATGCCACTTGCTTTTCCATCTGCGGTGGGATGGTTATTGCCTCTTTTGTCTTGGGGGCGCAGCTCCACAGCAGGGCGAGTATGGTTGCTATCGTTATAAGATGTTTCATTGTGCCGTTGGGTTGTATAATGGTTGTTCTCTATTTTTCTATTTGTCAAAATCTATCTTCTCTACCTTGTACTCGGGAGTGTAATGTACGAAGTATATCTTTTTGTTCACAAAACCTCCCCAGTTGTTCACTCTCTGGAACTTGAATCCGGTCTGTATAGGTGTGAAGGCGACTTTGTGTATGTTATCTGCCATTGCCTTGCCATATTTGCTTGCAGCAAGCAGGAAGTAGAATCCGGTGTCGTATCCGAGCATGCTGTAGCGGGGATAGATGTTCTGATAGGGGCGGCTGTACCACTGCTGGAAGCTGTTGCTGAAGTTTGCCACTTCGTCGAAAGAGGCATGGCTGAAGAACGAGGTGTAGAAGTAGGTCTCCACTTCGTACATCTTGCTTTGCTGCTCTTTGGCATAAATCTGCCATTCGGGGTAGCCGAAGAGGACGAAAGGCGGCAGGTCGTTTATTGTGTCGTTCTTCATTATCTGCATGGAGGCGAGCAGTGTGCCCAGTGTCGTCTCTGTACCCGAGGTTGGTATGAAGATGTTGTTGCAATCACTCTTCATTGCCTTTTTGATTGCTCCGTAGTCGGGTTCTGTCCCGACGAAATGGTCCGACGTAAGTGCGGTGTAGCTCTGTCTGCTCTTGTCGAGGCTCTTTTTAAGTGCGCTTACGAAATCCTTCTTGTTGCCATCGGGTGTCTCTATGAAAATGATGTTTGCTCCCGAGAATTTGCGGGTGAAGTGTTCGGTTACTTCGGAGAAGAAGTAGGACTGCATGGTGTTTACCACATATACCATGGGGTTGCGGAATATCTCATCCTCTTTCGAGGTAAAGGGTATTACGAGTGGTATCTCCTTCTCTTTGGCAAAGCGGGCAAGTTCCTTGTTGTGTCGGGGATGCAGGGCACCGAAGATGATGTTCATTCCGTCGAGGCTGCCGCTGTCGAGCAGTGGGACTATGCTGTTGCTCTCTTTGCCGGTGTCGAAGGTGTGTATCTCGAAAGAGTATCCATATTGTTTCAATCGTTCCACTGCCATCAGGAAGCCTTCGTAGTATTCAACCATGCGGGTCTGTTCGCTGGGGCTGTATGTGCCTATCATGAAGGGGAGTACAACAGCAACCTTGAGTGTGCCGACAGGAGTGTTCTCCTGTTTCTCCTCTTCTTCTATCTTGCGGAATATCTCTGCATTGCTCTGCTCCTTTTCTATCCGTGCCAGCTCCTTCTCCTTTTTCTCGGCTATCTCTTTTGCCGAGAAGGGGATTGCTATGGTGCTCTTGCGTTTGAGCTTTTTGTTCTTTATCTGCGGGTTGGCGGCAAGCAGTTCGTCTACTGTTATGCCATATTGTCGCGATATGCTGTAGAGTGTCTCGCCCTTTACCACCTTATGGGTGGTGCGTATTTCACTCCGGGGTTCTTCTTGCTCCTCTTGCTGCGGTGTCGGAGGAGTGGGCTCCGAGGTGGGTGTGCTGCTTGAGGGGATGAGTATCACTTCGCCTGTGCGGAAGTTATTTATGCTCAATCCGGGGTTGGCGTCGCATATCTCTTTGGGTGTTACCTTGTATATGACGCTGAGACGGTAGAGTGTCTCACCCGATTTTATCGTATGATACAGTTTTCCTGGTTGTGCCTGCTCTCTCTTCTGTGCAATCTTTAGTTTGTGACCGATGGATAGTTTCTTGGCACAGTCGGGGTTGAGTGCTATAATCTCGTCAACCGTCACTTCGTACATACGCGAGATGGAGTAGAGGGTCTGCCCTTTACTGACAGTGTGGGTGAAATAGCCGGCATTCTGCGCGGAGATGGTCAGCGTGCAGATTATGTAAATTATCAGTGTCAGTGTGGTCTTTATTATGTTGTTTCTTCTACTCATTTGTTTGTGTCGGGTATGTTTGAACTGTTGTGTCTGTCCGGGCTTGTTTCAACCTGCAAAGTTACGATATTTGGGCGAATAATGAAATAGTTTTTTCCGCTTCTTGTCGGTGGTGTTATAATAAAAATGATTATCAAATATATTACCTAAAGTGCAACGTTGCATTGCAATGTCGGTGGATAATGTCGGTGGAAATAAGTAACTTGAAAAGTTGTTCCACTTTAAGCTAATCTTTGGACACATCTTTCTGTTTTTATATTTTGCTAATCTCTTTAAAATTGTCGCGTCCTAAA
>JAZNKR010000155.1:0-4204 GCA_045578665.1 Bacteroidaceae bacterium
GGGCTACGCAATATTGCGTAGCCCCCGATTGCTTGATGATTTACTTTTTGTTAAATTGTACTTTGATTTAGCATTATTGGAGTGATTTCTGGTTTTGTACTTGTTGTATTGATAATTATAATTGTTTAATTTGTTAATTAAAAGAAAAAATAAGATAAAAAGCCATACTCTTTTGTGTGTGCATGAAATGTTGTTTCTATATTTGCTGTATGAAAAAGAATGTTATCTGGATAGTAGGAGTTGTAATGGGTATATGTTGCTTTGCATTGCTGTATTTGCAGGTTACATATATAGAGACAATGGTGGATATGCGCAAGGAACATTTTGATGAGGGGGTCAGGCGGAGTCTGTATCAGGTCTCATACAATCTCGAACTTGAGGAAATGCGCAATTATCTTTCAAAAGACATACAGCGCGATATCCTTCGCGGACAACTGCACGACAATGGCATAAAGCTTGAACACAGTTATATAACTTCGTCCGAGGGAGGAAATGTTGTCTCTACATTTGAATTCAAGACATTTGTTTCCAACCCCTCGCAGTTCAAGTCGGTTCTCAAGGGCGGAAAGAAAAACAATATGTCGGTGCAGGATGCACAACGTCTGTCGCTTGATGTCTTGAGAATGCGCTACAAGTATCAGCGTGCGGTGCTCGATGAGGTCGTATATAATATGTTGTATCAAGCAAGCGAAAAACCGATCAAAACCCGTATAAATTTCAATCTCCTGAACAGCGACCTCAAGAAGGAACTGGCAAACAACGGCATCGACTTGCCCTATCACTTCAAGATTACTGCCGGGAACGGCCGTGAAATATATTGCAGCTACGACGGAAATGAACCTGATGGAGGAAAAATCTATAAGGAGGTTCTTTTTAAGAACGACCCACCGACACGTGTTGCTGTTCTGGAATTGAATTTTCCGACATCTTCTCTGAACAATTATATTTACGGTTCGGTTAAATTTATGCTTCCTTCCATATTGTTCACTTTTGTTTTGTTAATAACATTCATTATAACGCTTTATATGGCGGTAAGGCATAAGAAGATTACCGAGATGAAGAATGACTTCATAAACAATATGACACATGAGTTCAAGACTCCTTTGTCGACGATATCGCTTGCTGCGCAGATGCTGCAGGACGAAGCTGTCGCGAAGTCGCCCGAGATGTTTACTAAACTGTCAGGGGCGATATCGAGCGAGACAAAACGTCTTCGTTTCCAGGTCGACAAGGTGTTGCAGATGTCTATGTTTGACGACAAGAACACGGCTGCCCTCAAGATGAAGGAACTTGATGCCAATGAACTTGTTTCGGGTATAATAAACACTTTTGCTGTCAAGGTGGAGCAGAATGGTGGAACGATAGAAGCCCATCTTGATGCCGATGACCCGTTTGTCTATGTCGACGAGATGCATTTCACCAATGTGGTGTTCAATCTCATGGACAATGCCATGAAGTACAAGCGTGCCGATGCGCCGATATCGCTTGAGATACGTACATGGAATTCCGGAGGAAAGTTCATGCTTTCAGTCAAAGACAACGGAATAGGTATAAGCAAGGATAATCTCAAGAAGATATTTGATAAATTCTATAGGGTACACACCGGCAACGTGCACGATGTGAAGGGTTTCGGCCTTGGGCTGGCCTATGTCAAGCAGATTGTGAAAGCGCACCGTGGCTCTATACGTGCCGAGAGCGAGCTTGGCACAGGAACAACATTTATAATTGTATTACCTTTAAAATAATGAATTATGGAAGAGAAACAGAGAATTTTATTGTGTGAGGACGACGAGAATTTGGGTATGCTCCTTCGTGAATATCTGCAGGCAAAAGGCTATTATGCAGAGTTGTGCCCCGATGGTGATGCCGGCTACAAGGCGTTTCTTAAAGGCAAGTTCGATTTCTGTGTGCTCGACGTGATGATGCCGGTAAAGGATGGCTTTACCTTGGCACAGGAGATACGTGCGGTAAACTCGGAAATTCCTATCATCTTCCTCACTGCGAAGACGCTTAATGAGGATATCCTTGAGGGTTTCAAGATTGGTGCCGACGATTATATAACAAAGCCGTTCAGTATGGAAGTGCTTGTGGCTCGTATCGAGACAGTGCTCCGTCGTGTATGTGGCAAGAAAAACAAAGAGAATACGCTGTACAAGATCGGCCGCTTCCAATTCGATACACAGAAGCAGCTGCTTACTATCGACGACCAGCAGACGAAACTTACAACAAAGGAGTCAGAACTGCTTTCGCTGCTTTGTTCACACCAGAACGAGATCCTCCAGCGTGATTTTGCTCTCAAGACTGTGTGGACCGATGATAACTATTTCAATGCAAGAAGCATGGATGTCTATATCACGAAACTGCGCAAGCATTTGAAAGCAGATGATTCTATTGAAATTATCAATATCCACGGAAAAGGCTATAAGCTTATTGCCCCCGAGGTAGAGGCATAATAAAAGCGAATGGCGACCACGTGGTCGCCATTCGCTTTTATTTATTCAGTAAATCCTTTATTTGTTCTCCTCAAGAACCTTCTTTCCGGCAATGATGTAGGTAATCAAGCCGATAATCATCACTGTGAATGAACCCACGTTCACCCAATTGTAATTGTTCCAGCCGTTAGCGTGGCTGAGGATAAGGATAATGGCTCCAATGATAATCAAAGCCAAACCTGTGTGCTGAATGTTCTTTGCCATAGCGTTTATGTTGTTTTTTAATTATTTTCCGATTGCAAAGAAACATATAATTCTTCATAGAACGAAATTTTTTCAACAAAAAATGTCTTCCTTTTTTGTATTTTGGATAAAAAACTCAGTGTTTTTTTGGCTTTTTTCAGTTCTTTATGCCTGTTTGGCGAAAAATGAGTGCCAACTGCTTTGTCGGTAATAAAAAAATGCTTATCTTTGCATCCGCGTTTTGTAAAACGAATGTTTAACCTATTTATTAATTAAAAATGAATCAATACGAAACCGTTTTCATTTTAACTCCCGTTTTGTCTGATGCTCAGATGAAGGAAGCGGTAGAGAAGTTCAAAGGCATTCTCACTGCTGAAGGTGCTGAGATTGTCAACGAAGAGAATTGGGGTCTCAAGAAACTTGCTTATCCCATCGAGAAGAAAACCACAGGCTTTTATGTGATGTTTGAGTTTAACGCAGAGCCTACGGTGATATCAAAGTTGGAGTTGCAGTACCGTCGCGACGAGCGCGTTATTCGCTCTTTGGTTGTAAAATTGGACAAGTATGCTGCAGAGTATGCTGCCAAGAGAAGAAATTTAAAAGCTAATAAGGAGAATTAATTATGGCACAGACACCTTCAGAAATAAGATATTTGACACCTCCTACAGTTGATGTCAAGAAGAAGAAGTATTGCCGTTTCAAAAAGAACGGTATCAAGTATATCGATTACAAGGATCCTGAATTCTTGAAGAAATTCTTGAACGAGCAGGGTAAGCTTCTGCCCCGTCGCATCACAGGCACTTCTTTGAAGTTCCAGCGTCGCATTGCTCAGGCTGTTAAGCGTGCGCGTCACTTGGCTTTGCTGCCTTTTGTTACTGACATGATGAAATAAAAAGGAGGGATAATTATGGAGCTTATATTGAAAGAAGATGTAATCAACTTGGGTTACAAGGACGATATCGTTAAGGTAAAGGACGGTTATGGCCGTAATTATTTGATTCCTACAGGAAAAGCAGTCATTGCAACTGAATCTGCAAAGAAGGTTCTTGCTGAGAACCTGAAGCAGCGTGCTCACAAATTGGCTAAGATTAAGGCTGATGCAGAGGCACTTGCAGGCAAGCTCGAAGGCGTTTCCTTGACAATTGCAACAAAGGTTAGTGCTACAGGTGTTATTTATGGTTCTGTCGGCGCAATCCAGATTGCAGAGGAATTGGCAAAACTTGGCTTTGAGATAGATCGCAAGATTATCTCTGTTGCTGCAGCTAAAGAGGTTGGTACTTACACAGCCGTTGTAAGATTGCATAAGGAGGTTTCTGTGAATATTCCTTATACAGTAGTTGCTGAGGCTGAATAATAGCAATATTGAATTAAAAAACATCAGGCCACACTGATGTGACCCCCAAAAGTTGGACTGTTTAACATTATTAAGAGGCTGACTTAGATTGGAACAGAGCTCGGTATTGCACCGGGCTCTTTCCTTTTAGCCTCAGTTTGATTCTATCATTATTGTAGTAGCATATGTACTTGAC
>JAZNKR010000156.1:0-8217 GCA_045578665.1 Bacteroidaceae bacterium
GTAGAGGGAACTGAACCTGTGTAGATTGAAGAACAACCTGTAGCGTTGGCAACGAGCTGGTGGTCGCCGAAGAGCTGTGTAACGAGCTTAACGTAAGGTGTCTCACCACAACCTGAACATGCACCTGAGAACTCGAAGAGGGGAGTAGCGAACTGTGAGTTCTTGGGGTTAGACTTAACGTCAACGAGTGCCTGCTTTGTCTTTACATTCTTAACGCAGTAATCCCAGTTTGCAGCCTCTGCTCTCTCCTGCTCGAGAGATACCATAGAGAGTGCCGAACCGCCGAGCTTGGGATTGCCGGGACATACATCAACACAGTTGCCGCAACCGAGACAGTCGAGTACGCCTACCTGAATACGGAAGTTCATGCCCTTCATGGCTGCGGGAGCCTTCATTTCGATTGTCTCTGCTGTGAAGCCTGCCTTCTCGTTCTCGTCGAGTACGAAGGGACGGATACAGCCGTGAGGACAAACGTATGAACAACGGTTACACTGGATACACTTAGAAGCATCCCACTTGGGAACGAATGCACTTACACCGCGCTTCTCGTATGCCGATGTACCCTGAGGCCATGTACCGTCAACAACCTTCAAGAATGCAGATACGGGCAACTGAGCACCCTTCTGTGCGTTGATGGGGCGTACAATCTCGTTGATGAATGCGGGATCATCGTTTGCAGGAGTAACGTCTGCGGGGAGGTTTGCCCATGCGGGGTCGATAGCCAACTGCTGGTATTCGCCACCACGGTCAACTGCAGCGTTGTTCTTGTCAACGATGTCCTGACCCTTCTTGCCATAAGACTTAACGATGAACTTCTTCATCTGCTCGATAGCGAGGTCAACGGGGATAACGCCTGTGATGCGGAAGAATGCGCTCTGGAGGATTGTGTTTGTACGGTTGCCGAGACCAATCTCCTGTGCAATCTTTGTTGCGTTGATATAGTAAACTTTGATGTCGTTCTTAGCGAAGTAGCTCTTGATATCGTTGGGGAGGTTGTTGATAAGTTCCTCGCCTTCCCATACAGTGTTAAGAAGGAATGTACCGCCCTTCTGGAGACCGCGGATTACATCGTACATGCGCAAGTAAGCCTGTACGTGGCAAGCTACGAAGTTGGGAGTGTTTACAAGATATGTTGAGCGGATGGGAGCATCACCGAAACGGAGGTGTGAACATGTGAAACCACCTGATTTCTTAGAGTCGTATGAGAAGTATGCCTGACAGTGCTTGTTTGTGTTCTCACCGATAATCTTCACTGAGTTCTTGTTTGCACCTACTGTACCGTCTGCACCGAGACCGTAGAATTTTGCCTCGAACATACCCTCTGATACAGCAATCTCCTCCTTTGTGGGGAGTGATGTGAATGTAACGTCATCAACGATACCTACTGTAAAGTGGTTCTTGGGTGTGGGCAATGCAAGGTTCTCATATACCGACATGATAACGGCAGGTGTAGTATCGTTAGAACCGATACCGAAGCGGCCGCCTACGATTACGGGGTTGATAGCCTTCAATTCGGGGCAGTCGTTGAATGCCTCAACTACATCGAGGTAGAGGGGCTCGCCGTTTGCACCGGGCTCTTTTGTACGGTCGAGTACAGCTATGCGCTTAACACTCTTGGGCATTACAGCTGCGAGGTACTTCAATGAGGCTTTTCCTTATATGTGTACGCTTACAAGACCTACCTTCTCGCCCTGCTGTGCAAGGTAGTCGATAGTCTCCTTAACAGCCTCTGTTGCTGAACCCATAACCACGATTACGCGGTCAGCATCGGGAGCACCGTAGTATGTGAAGGGAGCGTAGTTGCGACCTGTGATTGCAGAAATCTCCTTCATGTACTCTGCAACGATGTCGGGTACTGCGTCGTAGTACTTGTTTACAACCTCTTTGTGAGTCATGAATGTCTCGGGGTTCTCTGCTGTACCACGTGTAGAGGGTGCTGTGGGAGTAAGTGCGCGGTTGCGGAACTCCTGAACTGCATTCCAGTCTACGAGGGGAGCGATGTCCTCCTGCTCAAGAAGCTCGATTTTCTGAATCTCGTGTGATGTACGGAATCCGTCGAAGAAGTTGAGGAAGGGGATGCGGCTCTTCAAAGTAGCAAGGTGCGCTACGGGAGCAAGATCCATAACCTCCTGGACAGAACCCTCGCAAAGCATTGCGAAGCCTGTCTGACGGCAAGCCATAACGTCCATGTGGTCACCGAAGATACACAATGAGCTACCTGCAAGGCTTCGTGCCGATACGTGGAATACCGAGGGAAGAAGCTCACCTGCAATCTTGTACATATTGGGAATCATCAACAGAAGACCCTGTGATGCAGTAAATGTGTTTGTAAGCGCACCGGCCTGCAATGAACCGTGTACTGCACCGGCAGCACCGCCTTCAGACTGCATCTCCTGTACGGCTACTGTCTCGCCGAAGAGGTTCTTACGTCCCTGAGCTGCCCACTCGTCGACATACTCCGCCATTGTAGACGAAGGTGTGATGGGGTAGATGGCTGCTACCTCGGAAAACATGTATGCTACGTGTGCCGCAGCCTGGTTTCCGTCACAAGTGATAAATTTCTTTGTCTTTGTCATAAGTTTATTACTATATAAAAGTTTATATTGTCTCTTCTATTCTTTTGAACGTACAAAATTACAAAATAATCGGATATTATTACTATAAAATCCTCAAAAAAGAGTATTTTTGTGAAGATTTTAATTATGAAATACTTATTTATAGTCCTTATGTGTATTGCGCTGTTGTCGCCGTCGGTAGCCGAAGCGCAATATTGGTACTCTCCCAAAAGAGAGTATCGTGCTGTTTGGGTAACTACGATAGAGAATCTCGATTGGCCCAAGACCAGAATTAAGTCCACTGCTGATGTCGAAAAGCAGAAAAACGAATTCAGGGCCCTGCTCGATTCGTTGGCTGTATATAATATAAATACAATATTATTGCAGACGCGCGTGCGTGGAGATGTTATCTATCCGTCTGATATTGAGCCTTTTTCGGCAGTGCTGACAGGCAAGGCCGGCAAAAATCCCGGGTACGACCCTCTGGCTTTTGCCATAGAGGAGTGCCATAAGAGGGGTATGCAGCTCCATGCATGGCTGGTAACATTGCCGCTGGGCAAGGTGCAGCATGTCAAATCGTTGGGGCGTATGAGCCTGAGCCGCAGGCAACCCCGTCTGTGCAAGCTCTACAAAGGTAGCTGGTATTTGGAGCCGGGTGTGCCCGAAACTGCTGACTACCTTGCGTCGCTTGTCTCTGAACTTGTTGGAAAATACGATGTCGATGGAGTGCACTTCGACTATATACGCTATCCCGACCGTCCGCGCGACTACAACGACCATGCTCTGCACCGCCGCTACGGTAAGGGTATGAGTCATGCCGATTGGCGCAGGGCAAATATCACACGCCTGGTGCAGAGACTCTATAGGTGTGTGAAGGATATAAAACCGTGGGTGAGAGTGAGTTGTGCCCCGCTTGGCAAGCACGACAATCTTACAAGATATTCTTCTAAAGGGTGGGATGCACACAATACCGTCTATCAGGAGGCACAGCGTTGGCTGAAGGATGGCATCATGGATGCTCTCTTCCCTATGATGTATTTTTCGGGCAACAATTTCTATCCATTCATGCTCGATTGGCAGGAGAACTCAGCGGGCAGACACATTGCTCCGGGCTTGGGTGTCTATCGTCTTATGCCGAGTGAGGGCGATTGGGACGGGCACGAGATTACACGTCAGTTCTTCACTTCGCGTGAGGCGGGAGCTGCCGGCACTGCGATATTCCGCGCAGAGCATCTGCTGAAGAATTACAAGGGTGTTGCCGATTTTCTGCGACTCTTCAACCGCAAAAAGGCGCTTATACCTGCAATGGAGTGGTCGGGCGAGCCGAGACCGGGGAGTCCGAGAAACTTCAAAGGTTTCTACCGTTCGGGTGCTCTGCATCTTCAGTGGAGCAGTGTAGAGGCAAAAAGCGGAATGCCGAAGACAAGGTACAATGTATATCGCTCTACTGACTACCCCGTAGATACTGAGAATATAGACAATCTTGTTGCAGCCAATCTCAGCGACACGCTGTTTGTGTGGGGCGATGTTCAGCGCGATGCCCATTGGGCGGTTACGGCTGTTGATGCATTCGAGGTGGAGAGCAGTCCGGCTGAGTGGCGCGAGAGTGCTCCCCGTTCGAAGATGTATCGTACCGGCTTTGTCCTGCCCGATGCACAGAGTTGGGGCATGAGGGTGCTCATCAAGGATTTCAGCGGAAAACTGCTCTATTCATTGCCCTACAACGAGAGTGTGAATGTAGAGGGGCTTCCTGCCGGATGTTACCGTCTGGAGGTCATGTCGAGAAAGGGTGAAATCCTTCTTCGGGAATTGTTTGTGAGGTGATAGTAAGGTCTTTAAGGTCTTTAAGGTCTTTAAGGTCTCTAAAGACTCTAAGGTCCTTAAAGACCCTAAAGGCCCTAAAGACCTTATAGAATTTTCAATCGCAATAATAAACACGCTTTATACGTGTCGACACTGATGTAAGTACCTCATAAGGAATAGTGTCGAGCCACTCGGCGAGACGATAGATTGGCAGATTGTTGCCGAAAATCTCCACACTGTCGCCCTCTTTGCAGTCGATGTCCGTAACATCTATCATGCATACATCCATGCAGATGTTTCCTACATATTTTGCCTTTTTGCCGTTGACAAGGCAATATCCGTTGCCGTTGCCAAGTTTGCGGTTGAGTCCGTCGGCATATCCTATTGGCAGTGCTGCGATGCGCGAAGGGCGTGTCAGTATGCCTCGGCGGCTGTATCCCACAGTCTCGTCGGCAGGTACATTGCAGGTGTGCAGTATTATGGTCTTCAGTGTGGCTACGGGTTTAAGTGAGGCATCCTCTGCTATCGGTGATATTCCGTAGAGTCCTATTCCTAAGCGCACCATATCCATCTGTCGTTCGGGGAATCGCTCGATGGCTGCGCTGTTGCAGATGTGGCGCAATATGCGGTGGGGGAATGCTGCCTGAAGTTTGTCGGCTGCCGTTTCGAATCGTGCAAACTGCTCTTTGGTGAAGTAGTCGAATGTGTCGGAGTCGCTGCCGGCAAAATGGGAGAATACTGAGCGAGGGGTCAGCGCCGACTGTTTTTTCAGCTCCTCGACAAGCGTGGCGACCTCTTCGGGCAGAAATCCAAGACGGTGCATGCCTGTGTCTATCTTTATGTGTACGGGATAGTCGGTTATTCCTTCGCGTGTGGCAGCCTGCACTAATGCCCTTAGCATGGAGAAACTGTAGACCTCCGGTTCCAGTTTGTTCTCGAAGAGTGTGCGGAATGAACAGGGCTCGGGGTTCATTATTATTATCCCTGCCGTAAGCCCCGCCTTGCGGAGTTCCACACCCTCGTCTGCCACTGCAACGGCAAGATAGTTGACATGGGATTCCTGCAGTGTGCGGGCCACCTCCAATGCTCCTGTTCCATATGCCGATGCCTTGACCATGCATATCATTTTTGTTTCGGGACGCAGGAATTTGCGGTAGTGGTTGAGATTCTCGCGCAGTGCCGATAGGTTTACCTCGAGTATGGTCTGATGTACTTTCTTTTCGAGTGCTTCGGATATACTCTCGAAGCGGAAGGCATGTGTGCCTTTCACCAATATGGCTTCGTTGCTCAATGAGGCGAATGTGGGGGATTGCATGAACGACTCCACCGTGTCGAAGAAATAGGCTTCGGAGACTGCTTTTGAGAGTTTGTCGCCTTCGGATTTTATATCCTTGCCGATGCCTATGAGCTTGTCTATCCCGCGTTTCTCTATGTATCTTGCCACCGTACGGTAGAGGGAACGTGCTGTCTGTCCCGTCTCTTTGAGGTCGGATAGTATGAGGGTGTGCTTCAGATGGTCCATCGTGCTGCACCGGCGCTCCATGAAGTCGAGTGCAATATCGAGCGATGCGGTGTCCGAATTAGAGTTGTCGTTTATTATCATACAACCGTTTACGCCCTCTTTTACTTCGAGGCGCATGGCTACGGGTTCGAGCTGTGCCATACGTTCGGCGATGACTTCGGTGGGTACCATCAGATATAGTGCTGCGGCAAGGCAGTTGATGGAGTCCTCGATGGAGGCATCGTCGGAGAAGGGTATGCGGTAGCTGTTTTCGAATGAGAGGTAGCGGTATCTGACAGTGGTTCCTTCTGCCTCTTTTTCTATCGAACTGATGTAGAGCGGGCGCTCGCTGTCTTTGCACGACCATGCAATTTCGCGTGACGATAGCATTGAGCGGTGTACGCTGTTGGAGAGCATGGGGTCGTCGCCGTTATATATTATCACATCGCAATCTTTGAAGAGGGAGAGCTTTTCTGTGCATTTCTGCTGCATATTGCTGAAATTCTCCTGATGTGCTTCACTCAGATTGGTGATGATGCCTATCGTGGGACGTATGATCCTTTGCAGGCTGTCCATCTCGTCCTGACGCGAAATGCCTGCTTCGAATATGCCCAATGTACTCTCTTCGCCGAGCATCCACACCGAGAGGGGGACACCTATCTGCGAATTGTAGCTGCGAGGCGAACGTGTCACAATGTGGTTGCTGCTTGTTATCTGGTAGAGCCACTCTTTGACAATTGTCTTTCCGTCGCTGCCTGTGATTCCCACGATGGGTATGTCGAATCTGCTTCTATGGTGTGCGGCAAGTCTCTGCAATGCTTTGAGGGTGTCGCCAACAACGAGGAAGTTGGCATCTTTGTATCTCTTGTGGTCGAATGAGGCATTCACAACAAAGTTCCTCACTCCACGTTTGTAGAGTTCGTCTATATAGTTGTGTCCGTCGCCGCTGGCTGTTACTATAGAAAAGAACAGTGTCTCCTCCGGGAAACTGAGCGAACGGCTGTCGGTGAGCAGGCGCAGGATTTTCATTCCCGGAGCGCCACATATATGTTGAGCTTTGATAATCTCGCTTACTTGTTCTATCGTGTACGGCATCTTTTACCTCTTTAGAAGTTGTATGAAAGACTGTTTTTTAATTGCTCAGTCTCTTTTGAAAAGTCAAAGAAAGGATATTTTTCTTTAAAAGCCTCTATCTTTAACAATAATTTACTTTTGAATTCGTTGTGCGCAGCCGAGGCTTCGTTTATCGGGCGGTGGGCAAGCGCTCTGTTTATCTCCTCAACTTTGGAGACGATGCCTCTTGTCTCTTCGCTGAAGTAGCTCTCTTCGAAACGTTCCCAGATGTAGTTTGCTGCAATGGGGGAAGGGTGCAGCATATCTTCGGCATAGAAGCGGTAGTCGCGCAGTTCGTCGAGAACTATTTCGTATGATGGAAAATAGTGGATTCTACCGGGGAATGCTCTCTGTAGCTCCTCAACTGCAAGAAGCAATGTTGCCTTGCTCACCTGATTGCCATGCGCACCGTCGCGGAAATGGCGTATGGGGCTCACAGTGAGTAGCACCTTCATGTTGTCGTTGCGTGCGAACAGCTTTCCCAATACAGCACCCAGCGTTGTTGCAATCTCTGCTATTGAGAGGAGTGAACGTTCGAATATTGTAGAAGGCAACTTGTGGCAGTTTCCCACTACCATATTGTCGCTCTTGCGTCTGTAGACAAATGCGGTGCCGAAAGTGAGCGACAGCAACCCGGTCTCCTTAATCCATTCCGATGCCTCTGTCAAAGAGCGGTTGATACCCTCTACCAATTCCTTGCAGCTCTCTTTGGAGTAGTCGCCGTGGTGCAGCATACTGTGCCAGCGCTCTTCGTGGAACACCAATTCGGGCGATTCTGCGGAGAAGAGTCTGCAATCGGCTATTCTCTCAAGCGCTGTGGCTATGGAGAGGGGATTGTAGAGGATGCCGAAGGGATTCAATAGCGCGGGGAATTTGCTTGCGACAATGCGCTTGCCTATGTTCTCGGCAAAGCACGAGCCTATAATCATCTGCTTAGTGGCATATGTTATCTCAAGTTCCCTCCTGGGTAGGGCAACCGGTGTTACTAATTGCATGATTTTGCTTGTTTCGTTTTTTCTGCGTAGCGAAGATAATAACTTGCCTGTAATATTCCAAGTCTGAAAGGTTTTTACGTGATTATTTTGATGGTTGCGTATAAATAAAAAAATTATTACTGTCCGGTAAAAATTACTAATTGTTTTTGGCTAAACAGTATTTATTTAATGGCAGTTTGTAGTTATCTTGATTTAAACAAAGTTTACGTTCTTTTTGTGCCGACAAAAAGAACCAAAAAGCTCTGCGCAT
>JAZNKR010000157.1:0-32272 GCA_045578665.1 Bacteroidaceae bacterium
GGAATACATGCGAGGATGGGTAGGTTACTTTCACTTGGCTGAGATGAAACGGTTGTGCATAGAAACAGACGAATGGTTACGTCGCAGAATCCGCATGTGTATATGGAAGTCATGGAAGAAAATCAAGACAAAGGTCTCCAATCTCGTTAAATGTGGCATAGAGAAGTATCAAGCCTGCCAATGGGGTAACACTCGCAAAGGCTATTGGCGGATAGCTGATAGTGCGATATTAAAGCGGGCAATCCCTAATACATCGCTAAAGGTGGCAGGCTATCCTTGCTTGACGGATTTGTACCTCGAATGGAATCTAAAATAGGAACCGCCGTATGCCGAACGGCACGTACGGTGGTGTGAGAGGTCGGAAAACGAAAGTAGGAAGAAAACTACTTCGTTTTCCTCCTACTCGATTAATTTTTTTTCATTTTTCTGTTACATTCCCGTAACTTCGCCGTCATACAGGTGAACAGACACAAGAACAATGACAAGAACAGACTTCAAGACAAGATTCCTGCCACTGCACAAGGAACTCTACCGGGTGGCGTTGCGCATGCTCGGCGAAAGCAACGAGGCCGAGGATGCTGTGCAGAATCTCTACTTGAAACTGTGGGAACGGCGCGATTCGTTAGACGGCATAGATAGCGACGAAGCCTACTGCCGCCGTCTGCTGAAGAACATCTGCATCGACCGATGGCGCGAGATGCGACGGCACGAACAGCAGAGTATTGACGAAGAGTATGTGGCTGACCTTTGCGACGAGACGTACAGCGAGGATGAACTTGATGACAAGCAGCGGTTCCTGAAAGCATTCCTTGCCCGTCTGCACGAGCGACAACGGCGCATATTCCTGCTGAGGCTGCAGGGCAGCACATACGACGAAATAGAGCAATTGACAGGACAGTCAGCAGTCAGCTTGCGAATGACGGTCTCGCGTCTGAAGAGAGAATTGATAGATAGTTACAAACGAAAAATAGGTGACGAATGATGGATGCAAGAGATATGATAGACAGATACCTCGATGAGCGCATGAGCTGCGACGAGGAGCAGGAATTTTTCCGTTACCTGCGTTCGGGCGATTTCCCCGAGGAGTTCCGGGGCGAGCAGGAGATGATACTGCAAATGGCGACGATGGAGAGCGGTCAGGAACTTCCTGCGGGCATGGAGGAGCGTCTTTCGGCAATGATAGACGGTCTCGACGAAGAGAGCAGTGCTCCTGCAAAGAGAGTGTTCCGATTGGAATTGCGCCATATATGGCGTGCGGCAGCTATCGTAGCTGTTGTGGCTACAACAGGGCTTGCCGTTGTGCAGTATAGCAATGTCCGGGACGATGCATTCATCGCCGCCAGGGACAAGGATACATACGCAACGCCCGAAGAGGCATTGCCTCACGCCAAGGCCATACTGCGCGACCTTGCCACGGTTACCAGCAGCACGCGCAGCAGTGCGGCCGAGGTTGGCAACGATATCAAGAAACTGAGTATAATAATTAAACGCAGACAGCAATGAAACGACTGACAGCAATATTCTTTGCGCTGCTGCTGATGTTCGGAGCAGCGACAACCACATCCGCAGCAAGCAGGGACAGCAAGAACAACAGCCGGGTGGAGAAGTTCGTTCAAGGACTTGCACACGACTACTCGTCGCACGTTGAATACTCCTACATATCAATGAACATGCTCCGTAGTCTCTTTTCCATAATGTTCGGCGAGGATGATAAGGAGATGGCAAAAATCATGAAACGGCTGAAGTACATCCGCAAATACAGTTCGAGCGACGGCGATGGCTACAAGAAACTTAAAAAGGAGATGCAGCCCTTCCTCTCGAACGACGACAAGGTGATGGGCATGGAGCTTGTAGCCGCCAACAAGGAGGGCGCGGAGACCACCACAATATACAGCAGCAAGGATGGACTGATGATAATAACTGACGAAAGTGGCACCACCCTGACTGTGGTATTCATAGCAGGGTTGTCGATGGATGTTTTCAACACCATGCTGGAGAACGGATTCGAATTGGATTTTTAGAATATAGATACGAAAATGAGAAATATACTAATCGCCATAGTGGCACTATTCACATTTGCCGGCGCACAGGCTGCCGAGCCGCGAGCAAACAAAGGTAAGGTTAATAAGGTAATAAAAGCTATAAAGGAGCTCGATAGCAGGCATGTAAGCGTGAAGGAGTATGATGCCGACTCCGTAGCCGATGATATTAAGAAGCAGTTGTACGAGCAGTTCGACGAAAAGAAAGTTGACAAAGTGTGGAAGGCAAACAAGATTACACTGAACAAGAGCATCCTTGCCGCATCGCAGGACGAAGAGGGCTACAACAGCATGCGCGCCTTCGTGGCTAAGCTGAACATAGAGAACAGCGATGACCTTGCGGGCGTTCCCATGACTATGAACAACAAGAGCGACAGCGTAGCCATCGCCCTATTCAGCGACAAGAACAACATGTTTATTTTTATCGACAGCCTGCTGAACAAAAAATACAGCATAGCCTACACCGACGACGACATTACGACAAAGGCACAGGAAATGCTCACGCAGTTGGTAAACGACGAGTTTGAGTCAATCAGCGAAGGGGGCCTTATAAAAAAGTTTACCACCGGCAAGGGAGAGCCAATAGTCTTTGGAGCAGCAGATGATGAAAAGAAAGAAGAGCCCACAGGCATCAAAAGCATCACCAAGTATTTCGACAGATTGGGCGATGAAGTGTACCACGACCAATGGGGACCATACGAATCGGCAATATATTGCGCATTTACATTCAGGGACAGGGTATCCGTTATTCGCAACAGGTTCAAAAAATCGAAATACACCTACGAGGATGAGTGTCCGTCGATACACTACTACGAAGGCATCGACAAAAAAGCATACGATAAACTGTCGGGAAACATCGCCTTTTATCTGCTCTCAAAGCACAAAGTGGGCACAAAGATCAGCAACATGAATAATATGGAGTGCATCTGGGCGGCAGACACATTGGGAATGTGCGTGCGCCAATACCGGGGCATGAAAAATGTGAATTTGTATCTGGTGGATATTCCCGAGAAACAGCAATGCGCCACACTCATAGTGAACGGAGGGCTGGATGCATTCAAGGTCTTTTTCAACAGCTACACGCTGAACGAAGAGGATAATTTTGCCGACAAATACAATGTAACATACACAACAGGGAAAGTCAAGATTGTGGCCACCAAAGAGGAGGTTAATGGCAAGAAGAGCGGCCTGCACTTGAAATACCCGATACTCGACGAGGCATACTCGAAAGGGCTGCTGCCATACTATAAACGCTCGGAGTAATTTTGCGGCTAGCTGTACTCGGTACTGTCAATAATACAAGCGCATCGCCTAAGGCGATGCGCTTGTATTATTGATGGGCTTTACATCATCAGTGGCGGCATCTCTGTCATATCCGAATCTACAGAATAGCCGTTGGGATATATGAGCAGGATGCTGCGGCCTGTATAATTGCGCTGTATCTGTGTGAAAATGTGGTCGAGTGAGGGGCGGAACGAGATTGAGCCGCGGCGCGCACTCACCACAATAAGCAGGTGGTCTTCGCGCACAAGTTCCGATATACGTTTGAGGTCGTTTCCGCCATCAGTCTCAAAATATTCGGCACGCGCTCTGCTCTTGCTCTCTTTCAGGTGCTTCTGTATGAGCGTCATGGTGTCTATATGTCCGTGATACTTTATGCGGCAGCCGAGTCCGGCGGCGAGACGTTCGGTCTGGTCTACCCAATGGAAGAAACCTGCTTCGAATTCAGTCTTTGCCGGGAAGGTGATGTGTATGCAGCTGATGGTGTTTATGGGCATTGTGAGTCGTGCCATTATTATCTGGCTGTGGAGACCGGTGAGCAGTTCGGGGAGCACTGTTCCCAAGAAGGAGTCGTTTGGCGAGGACTTTTCGTGGAAACCTACTATAAGTTCGTGGTAGTTGTTCTCCTTCATCTCGTGTATGATACCGTGCGAGAGGTTGGTGGTGAGCCTCAACTTTGTCAACAACTGCACGTTTACGGTTGCCGCTATATCGGCAGCCTTCTCCAGCACTCTTGTTCCTCGGGACATCTGGGTCTCGTCTTCATCGAGCACCACGTTAACAGCGGTGAGAGGTACGGTCGACTTCTCTTTGCGCAACATTATTGCAAGACTCATCAGACGATCGACCATGTCGGGGTTGGCAAGGCTTATCAGTGTCTTGTCGGCGGTGTCAGTGGGTTTGTCGACAATCTCTCCCGACATTGCAATCCTGCGCGAGGAGTGTTCGGTGATGATGGAGCTTACGACGCAGGTTACAAGTATGAGGATGATGGTGCCGTTGAGGACATCGTCGTTGAGCAGGCGCGACCCATCTTCGAGTATGATGTTGTATCCGACAAGGACAGCTGCAAGTGTGGCGGCTGCCTGTGCGTTGCTCAAGCCGAAGATAAGTCTTCGTTCATCGCCCGACATTTTGTATGCCTTCTGTGTAATCCATGAAGCGAGCCATTTGCCGAAGAGGGCTATGGCTATCATCACTCCGGCAACCATCAGTGCGTTTCCTCCGCCAAAGAGTACCTTCAGGTCGATAATCATACCTACGCCTATAAGGAAATAGGGTATGAAGAGGGCGTTGCCCACAAACTCTATGTGCTTCATCAATGGTGATGAGCGGGGGATGAGCCTGTTGAGTGCCAGTCCGGTGATGAAGGCGCCGAGGATACCCTCCATACCTGCAAGTTCCATGAGACCGGCTCCCATGAAGAGCATTGCCATAACAAAGATATACTGTATGATGCCGTCGTTGTATTTGCGGAAGAAGAATCGTGCTATGCGTGGGAAGATGAAGACTATCACCAATGTTATTGCTATCATCTTCAACAGCAGTGCCGGCAGGAACCATGCTCCTGCCTCGCCTTTGTACATACCGCCTATCACGGCAAGCACAAACAGTGTCAGAGTGTCGGTAACGATGGTACCTCCCACGGCGAAATTCACGCAGCGCAGGCGCGAGAGACCGTAACGTGCCACAATGGGATAGGCTATAAGTGTGTGCGAGGCATACATGCTTGCGAGCAGCACCGATGCGGTAAGTTCGTAGTCGAGTATGGTCAGGTTGGCAATGACACCTATTGCAAGCGGGAAGATGAATGCGGTAAGTCCGAGCAGCAGTGCACCGCCTTGTGCCATTTTCATCTCTTGCATGTTAATTTCGAGGCTGGCAAGGAACATGATGTAGAAGAGACCTACATCGCCGAACAGTTCGAAACTGCTGTCGTATGCCAGGACGTTGAGTCCGTGTGGACCTATGAGCAAGCCGGCGAATATCATTCCTATGATATGCGGCAGTCGCATCTTGTTGAATATTATCGGGGCAAAGAGTATGATGCAGAGCACAAGGAAGAATATCCATGTGGTGTCTGTTATAGGGAATAGTGCGCTGAAATCCATCATAATATCGTTTTACAACTTACAAAAGGCTGTTACCTGTTACCAACTGTATGTAAAGCCGAGCATCATCTTTTCGTAAATCTGCCAATAGCCATATTTGTCGCTATACTGGCTGCGTGCCTTGTCGTCGAAGCGGGTGTGCACAAAGAGCGACGCCGACAGGTATTTGCTGAGTGCCAGACGGAAGGTGTTCTCCCAATCGTGCTCTACGCGCGAATAGGTGGTATAGTAATACAAACGCGTTTTCCACGAAAAGTTCTTGAAGAGTTGGAATGTTCCATTAACTTCGAGCTTGGTACCGAAGTCCTCGTAGTGATGGCGTCCGTTGCGTATGCCGTAGTATTTGACGGCAAGATCGCCGTATCTTACGAAACGGTAGTTATATGCCGACAGCGGCGCAAGATAGACAGAGAGCGATCCTTTTGAGATTTTTGGCTTATAGTCGATACCGAATGAGAAGTTGGCATTGAACGGCGCCATGAAGTTAGAACGGAAGTCGGTCTTGTTCGCGTCGTAGAAAGGCAGTGATTGTGTCCATACCTGCGCCTGTATGGTGTAGTAGAAGTCCTTGATGCTTTTGTAGTTGAGCTTCGAGGTGAAGCGCAGGAGGTCCTGGTTGGTCTTTATGTTGTGTACTGTATCCGACGGTGCAGTGTAGAATCCCAGTTTTGCCTCGAGTGTATTTTCGAACTGCAACTTCTTCTTGTCGTCGTATTTCAGCTTGAAATCTACCTCTATGAGCATGTTCTTTGTGTTCTCACCTCCGCTGTGCCAGTTGTCCGAGAAGAAGTTCTGTGTGTAGTTGATGCCGAGGTTTGCGTATGTGCGCCAGTAATTGGGCTTCACTACCTTTGTGGCAAGGTCGCCGGTTACATTCTCGGGCATTACAATGGGAGGGATGGCATTGAGTGTGATGCCCGACATGTGGTTGAATTTCTCTTCATCGCTCAGAGTGGTCTCTTTGCGTATCTCCTCCTCTGTCGCCCAGACAAGTGATGGGTTGTTGCGGTAGAGTCCCAGCAGCATACCGTCTATGACAATCCTGCGCTTGGCATCTGCCTCCATCTGTGAGCTCTCGGCTTTATCGCCGTCGAGTTTCAGGTCCTTGCTGTAGTTTGCCCCCAAAGCCGACCTGTAGAGCGTGGGCCGCATGTAAAGCTTTATGAAAGTGGGGTTTGTACGTTCAATCCCATCAATGTTGCTTAGATCGACCGTAGTGGTGTCGTATCTTGCGACAATGGAGTCCAGCAATAGAGAGAACGAATCCTTGATGTTTGATATGGAATCCTCTATGCTCATGACAACTACTGTCACAATGTTTTCTGCGACAGAATCATTGGCAAGCGTGGTGGAGTCGCTTGCGATGCTCTCTTCTGTTGATGAGGCGATGGAATCCTCGGCTGTATTCATCACAGCAATAGAATCCTGTCGGGCGACAATGCTGTCCGCTACAATCGTGTCGTTCCTTAATGTATCAATTGTCAGGACTGTGTCATTGGCAACATTTGCAACATTGTTGACAACTATGGTATCCTGTTGTTGTGCCCAAACAGGTATAAATGCAGAAAACAGCAGTGTAAGTATGGTCGAAATAGTGCTTTTCATAAAAATCGGAGTCTCTTGGTTGGCGATAGAATAGCAATGGAGCATCCCCATCCATTCCTTTTGCAAAGATAGTGCAAGCCGAGCGAAATGCCAAACTTGTTTGATCATTTCCGAGGCGCCGCCTATCTTCGGCTTCGCCAAAGCAGTGCAAGCCGAGCGAAATGCCAAACTTGTTTGATCATTTCCGAGGCGCCGCCTATCTTCGGCTTTGCCAAAGCAGTGCAAGCCGAGCGAAATGCCAAACTTGTTTGAGCATTTCCGAGGTGCCGCCTATCTTCGGCAGAATATATCCATGAATCGCTTTTCGTGATTTTTGCAATTTTGCCATCCCCGTCAAATAATTTTGTTATATAAAGCCGTTAATTGCTTAATTTTTCCTACCTTTGCAACTTGCTTACAAAAAGAATAAAATATAACTGACAAATAAATTATGGACAAAAACAACCTTATAGGATTCGGACTCATAGGTCTGGTGCTTTTCACATTCATCTACTTCAATCAACCCGACCCGGCTCAGATAGAAGCACAAAAGCGCTATCAGGATTCAATTACGGCAGTGATGCAGCAACAGGAGGCCGAAGCCCGCGCCATCGCCCTCAAGGAGGCAGAAGAACTTAAGGCACAAAGTTCGGACAGCACATCGGTGCTCTTCAATGCCCTCAACGGCGAAGAGAGCTTTGTTACACTCTCCAACGAAAAGTTGAGTGTCCGCATCTCGACACTCGGAGGACGCATCTGCTCCGCCACCCTTGCCGACTACATGAACCAGGAGGGCAAGCCTGTAACACTTTTCAGTGAAGAGGACAATATCCCCGTGCGCAACGTCCGCCGTTCGGACGACAAGATGTTCAACCAGCTCTACTACACCATCGATGGCAAAGAAGAGAACATAGACACCCGCAAACTCTATTTCACACCGGTGGAGGTTTCGAGCGACAAAGTGGTGATGCGTCTTTCTTTCCGCATCGACAAATATATCGATTTCGTATATCGCCTGCTCCCCGACAGTTACGTGGTAGACCTCTCGATAGAGGCGTACAACACCGAAAACATCTTCTCGGCATCGGCAAAGCAGATAAATATTGTATGGGAGCAGATATTGCGCCAGCAGGAGAAAGGCTACACCTTTGAGCAGCAGTACACCTCACTGACCTACAAACCTGTTGACGAAGATACAGAACACCTCAACGAGCGTGGCGACGAGACAGAAAAACCCGAGGAGCCTCTTTCATGGGTCGCTTTCAAGAACCAGTTCTTCTCTTGCATCATGGTCTCAAAAGAGCAGTTCAACAATGTTATTCTTGAGTCGGACACACTCCACGAAGGCAAGGGCTACCTCAAAGTTTGCTCGGCTGACATGAGCGCCCCCTTCGACCCCTCGGGAAGAGTGGCTACCGACTTCTCATTCTACTTCGGTCCCAACAAGTTCAGCACCCTCAAGGAGAGCAACGTGCTCATCGGAGGCGAGGACAACGACCTGCAGTTGCAGAAACTCATCTACTTCGGTTGGCCCATCGTACGCTGGATAAACCGATTCTTTATAATGTACCTCTTCGACTGGCTCACAAGCTGGGGTATGAGCATGGGACTTGTACTGTTGCTCCTCACCCTCATTGTAAAGGCAATAGTCTACCCCTTCACACTTAAATCGTACGTTTCATCAGCCAAGATGCGTGCCCTGAAGCCCTATATCGATGAGATAAATGCAAAATATCCCAAGCAGGAGGATGCCATGAAGAAACAGCAGGAGATAATGATGCTCTACAGCAAGTATGGCGCAAGCCCCATGGGTGGCTGTCTGCCTATGCTCATACAGATGCCTATCTTCATTGCAATGTTCAACTTCGTGCCCAATGCCATCGAGCTGCGCCAGCAGAGCTTCCTTTGGGCAAGCGACCTCTCTACATACGACGATGTAATAAGCTGGGGAACATCAATCTGGCCCATCGGCGACCACATAAGCCTCTTCTGTTTGCTCTTCTGCCTTGTCCAGATAGCAAACACCTACTACACCTCGAAGATGCAGCCCAATATGGGAGGTTCGCCCGAACAGATGCAGCAGATGAAGATAATGCGTTGGATGATGTATCTGATGCCCATCGTCTTCTTCTTCATCTTCAACGACTACTCGTCAGGACTCAACTACTACTACTTCCTCTCTACACTCATCAGCGTGGGAATATTCATCTATCTCCACTACAAAGTCGACGAGAATGAGCTTCTCAAGAAGATGGAGGCATATTACGAGAAGAACAAGAACAACCCCACCAAGCGCACAAACTTCATGGCAAACCTCGAAGCCATGCAGAAGGAGCTTGAGCGCCGCAACGAAGAACTTAAGAAAAACAATAAAAAATAATTATAAATCATGGGTTTATTCGATTTTTTCAAGAAGAAACAGCAGCCCACTGAAAAGGTGGGAGGCATGGAAGACTTCATGACACTCATCAGAGTATATTACCAGTCGGTGCTTGCCGCCAATCTCGGAATAACAAACATAGGAATGTTGCCCGACCTTGCCACATTCAAGCGCACGCTTAAGGTAGCCACACAGAACAACAAACTGGGCGTAGCCGAGCGCAGCAAATGCAAGAAGATGCTCGAACAGCTCTACGGTATGAACGACAACTTCTTCAAGGAGATAGACCAGTCAATCAAGCGCAACTGCAAGACAGTGAACGATGTCCGCACATATCTCTTCGCATTCCAGGGCTTCAACAACGACCTCATGATGCTCGTCAGCAACCTTATGCAGTGGAAGTTCCGCATCCCCGGTGTGTTCCACAAACTGCTCTACGGCATGACAGAGAAGGTGATAAACGACATTCTCACAAAGAACAACTGGAAGGACGAAGCTACATTCAAGACCGTGTATGCCATCCGCCAGCAGAAAGAGCGTCTGGGCTACTCGGCAGAGTGGATGACACAGTATGTCTACAAGATTGTAACATTGGCAAAGAAAGAGCCGCGTCCCAAAGCCGGCGAAGAAACAGCTAAAAAATAACAGCAGAAGAATCTCCCTCTATAAATAAAGGCAATCTTACCATGTAGCAAGATTGCCTTTTTTGCCCACATGATATATGAATCCCATCTAAGTAAACCGATATGCAGAACAATAAAAAACGTAATACACCGATAGCAACGCTGATAAAGAATTTTGTAAACAAAGATAGCGGCAAAGTCTCGGAATCGCGCAAGGAGATAAGAAACCGTTTCCCTGCTCTTGATTGGAAAGATCAAAAAAAGATAATATCGGCATTCCTGGATTCATGCGCATCGGACAGAGAATGGATATATACAAGATTGCTCGATTATTGGGACGACAGCTTTGCGGAGCAGATAAAAACATTGTGGGAAAAATATCATGAGGATAAGTGCGCATGGGTGGTAATACGTTTCCTCCCCGAAAATTATGTAAAATCGCAGATTGACCACTTTCCCGGCGGAAGGAACTACTATTTTGTGTGCAGACGGCTGGCGCATAACGAGGATTTTCAGATAGAACGCAATAAATTATCGGCAATAGATTATCTGTCTGTCATATTCTATTCGGGAAAGAACCTATCCGATAATGAAGCGACAGAGATCTTCTATAAGATAGTTTGCGAAGAGTGCGAAAAGGAAAATATGTTCATAGATATGCGTCACGTTGGGCGAGGAGTCTTCTTTGCTCTTAGAGATTTTGCTGTGATTTCAAAAGCACTCTATTATCTTGAATCAAGCAATAAAACAGATGTTCTTGAAACACTTGAAGCATGGGGTGAGAATGTATTCGAAACAATAAGGGTGTCAGAGGATTATGCCGCCTTGAACAGAGCGCCGCTCTCCGATTATGAATATAACGATAGATTAAAGTCGATAGCCAAAAGCCATATAGCAGCTTCATTAGGTGTTAAATATAAGGATAAACATTCGTGTATGGGTGCGAAGAAGCGCCTCGAAGAAATTGAAATAAAAAACCCTGCGATAGATTCTTTGATAGACAAATTGGGCTTGGAGTGCATAGAGTAATTTATGGAAAACGATGATTTTGCAAACTTGTTGAAAAACACCTCCGAAGAGTATATAGGCGTAGGAAACCCTGATGCGAAAATATTGATTATAGCAAATGAACCGGGAATTTCCGAAAAGGAACAATCCTACAAGGAGGTTGCGTGCAACCGCAAAATGTGGCAAGCTGTTGACAAAGGAGATTTTCCAGCAAAGGATAATGCTGAATATAACCCTCGTTTCCCATTCAGAGGTCAATTATATACCGTATATTCAAAAAAGAATGGCAGAGGCGAAGGTGGCACAAGCCGTACATGGTACAACTATCAAAAGCTGATAGATCGTTTGCGGGGTATTGAGCGTGGTAAAAGAACCCCGTTGGATTTTCACGACTTTTGTTTCAGCACAGATTTCAGCAGCGTATGTGCCAAAAAAAGTGGTGAAATTGATGAAGATCCAAAATTGTGCGAAGAACGCGAAAAATCTATCGTCCGCCGTGCCGGAAGTGGCAACAACTTCTTTTCCGAAGACTTTTTTCAGCACTTTCCCATAGTGATTGTAGCATCAGGACATTATATAAAGAAGTTCAAACATATTTTCAATCCGAAAGATTTATTTGGCTTTGAGGATTATCGGTCGCATGATGTTGAAGATGACAAGGGTAAAAAAATAGGTTGGATAAATATCCATGAATGTGGAGGAGAATCCCCCAAACTGCTTCTCCATACAAAGCATTTTTCTTCGTCAATATCTGATAAATATATAGCAGAAATAGCAAAAGAAATAATTACTTTTGTGCGTAAATACAATATAACCCTTTAATCAGTCTATGAAGTTGCCTACCGAAAAACATCCGTTACAACCCTTCCTGCCCGCAGGAGCAAGAATACTTATGCTCGGCAGTTTTCCTCCGAAAGAGGACAAATGGTCTATGCGCTTCTTCTACCCCAACTGGATAAACGACATGTGGCGGATAGTGGGCACAATATTCTGCGGCGACAAGCACCATTTCGAAGTGCAGGGTGAGAAGCGGTTCGACCGTGAACGCATAGTGCAATTCTGTACCGAAAAAGGTATAGCCCTTTACGACACAGCCTGCGAAGTGCGCCGCTTGAAGGATAATGCTTCGGACAAATTCCTCGAAGTGGTAACCCCCACCGACCTTACCGCGCTGTTGCAGCAGATACCGCAGTGCAAGGCAATTGTAACCACCGGGCAGAAGGCAACTGACATAATTGTGGAGAGATTCGCTTGCAAGGAGCCTCCCATCGGCAGCATGGAGACAATCACCCTCGCCGATGGTCGCACACTGCACTTCTGGCGCATGCCATCCTCGTCGCGAGCCTACCCATTGGCACTCGACAAAAAGGCGGAATACTACCGCAGAATGTTTGCAAGTACTTTGCGCTTTATTTGAGTACAATACATATCTATTCTCTCATTATCCATGTTGCTGAATATGATATTAATGAGGCGCTTTTAGTATAATGTTTGTGTTGTCATTCTTTATAAACTTGCTTGACATGGCTGAGGTGTGAAGGAGAAAACTTCGTTAAATAAGCCGAAATGAACATCACAAATATAGAAATATTTTTCAAGAAAATTTAAATGACTTTTTAGGAAATAGAGGGTATTGCGAGCGTTCAATGTTTGTTGGAAGCAAACATTGCACGCTCGTTTGCAGTTTGCAGGCTGACTTGATTTGTACAGCACTTGCTGGTACGAGTTTTCCGATGTTAATCAGAAGCACAGTCTTTGAAGACGGTGGATTCAGAATAGAAGCGCATCAAATTTTAACCGGACATCAATAAAATATTAACAGCGATATTCAATGATTAAATAACGTTTTGCTATAAATTTATTTGTAATATAATTTTCTTATCCGTAATTAAAAGTTATCTTTGCAAAAAATATATAAATTTTAGAAGTTCGATGTTAAAATTATTTAGTTGTTATAAAACATTGAACTAGCCAACCTTACCGAATTCATGATAGTAATAATAAATATATAAATAAATTTCAACTATGAGAATTAAGTTTTTATTTGTGGCTATTTGCTGTACTGTTGTAACAGCTTTTGCAAGACCACTTTATGAAGGTGATGAATCAAATAAACAAATAGCACTGGATTCACTTAGTGCTGTGATTACAACTGTTGAATCTTTCATTACCAAAGAAGCCGGCTTCTCAGGTGGTGAATTAATAGAATTGCAGACAAATTATGCAAACAAGCCTAATTTTATCTGGTGCAATGAGGCCGAACGCAACGAAGGACCAATTATAAACCTTATAGATGGTGACCCGAAGACATACTTTTATTCTTGTTATAGCAGTACCATAGAGCCGGTTCATTGGCTGCAGATAAATCTTGATTCTCCTCTCGAGAAATTTGATTTCAGCTACCATACGCGTCAAAATATAAATGAGAATTTTCCGCAGGCGATAGAAGTAATGGGCAGCAATGATGGCACTACATTTACATCTATAAAAACATTTGAAGGATTACCGCAAACACCAGACGCACGCTGGGAATCGGGGTTGGTGGTTGCCTCACAACAATATACCTATTTGCGCTTTGTAGTAACAGCTCCCCGTGTCTTTTTTCATATGGCCGAGTTTGCAATCAAGACCGAGACTGTTATATCTGAAAAATACCGTCCATATTTAGGCTATTTGAATAATTTACGGCAATTATGTAACGAAGCAAAGGCTGTAAACAATGAAAATGAAAATGTCGAGGCAGAAGATATTTTTGCGCTTGCCGAAAAGCTAAAGGCATATTATGCTATAAAAGATGATGTTGTAAATGACAGCATAACAGATTATGGATTACTCGGAAATTTGGTCTGGAAATTAAAAGAAAATGAAGTAACAATAAGCGGTCGGGGAGCTATGCCCGAAAAAAGAACCGGTGAATATCCCTGGTATAAACACTACTCGTCCATCAACCGTGTTGTGATTGGAGATGATATAACGAATGTTGCTAAGAATGCATTTTACTCTGTTGGTTATGAAAATCTGGTATGTATAACATTAGGAAAGAGCATTAGAAGCATTGATGAATATGCATTACGCAATCCAAACGGTGGTGACCTTAAAGTTGTCTCTAAATCGCCTATCCCCCCTGTTATAACAAGTTCTAGTTTTTCAAATGTTCGCGTGGTGTATGTGCCTGAAGGCAGCGGGGCGTTGTATAGAGAATCCGATTGGGGCGAAAAATTTATAGTTGAGGGTGAAGGTGTAACCATAAATGCCACACTTACCGAACCCGGAACTCTGGGTGATAAAATATTGGAGCAAATAGAAAATTTCAAAGATGTAAACAATCTTTCAATCAAAGGAGCTATAAACAGCGACGATATTTATATAATACAAAATAGTCTGACAGGCCTTGTCTCCATAGATATGTCGGGAGTTCCTGTTAAGAATTTACAGTCAGCGATGTTCGCAGGTAGAACCAGATTGCAAAAAGTAGTTCTGCCAAACACGTTGGAATACATTTCAGGCAGAATGTTCAGAAACTGCAGTATGCTCGAAGAGGTCAAAATTCCGTCATCTGTTACCTCTATTGAGTCTTATGCCTTTAGTAATTGTTATAGTCTACGCAATATTGTCCTCCACGAAGGAATTACAGATATAGGAACAAATGTATTTGAATATTGTAAATCACTAAAGGAAGTTAAAATTCCATCTACGTTGCATACTATTAGCACTTCTACTTTTATATATTGTCGTTTGTTGAAAAATGTGGAATTTTCAGAGGGGCTGACCGAAATAGGGGCTAGTGCATTTAGTAGCTGTGCTATAGAAAAACTAAAATTTCCATCAACCCTTCGCACTATTGAAAGTAATGCGTTTAACTCAAATAAATCCTTGAAAGAAATAGAATTCAATGAAGGATTGCACAGAATCAATAATGAATGTTTCAGCCATTGCAATGCGCTTACCGAAGTTACCTTGCCAAGTTCCCTTGTATTTATAGTTGGTGCCCCCTTCTATTCTTGCAATAATCTTAAAAAGATTACATCTCTTTCTGTTGTGCCCCCTTATATAAACGAAACACTATTTGGAAGTGATTATAATTATATCGATGGTTGCGAATTATATGTTCCTGCTATATCTCTCAATGTTTACAAACAGACAGAGTATTGGGATAAATTCCCGACAATAAAACAGATAGACTATCTACCTCAGAACATAACAGTGCTTGGAGATTACAGACTGACATTGCCCGACAACCTTCCACTCGACTATAAACCGAATGTAAGTCTTTTAATGGAAAGTAGTTATAATTGTGGCGCCCTCACTGTGAAAGGTAGCAATACTTTGAACGCTTCGTCGTTTAATACAATTTGGGATTATTACGATGGCAGATACTGTTCTTTGATTAATAACGCTGTTGTGCGTGCCGACAGTGTGTCTGTCGATATATACGTAAGAAACAATAGATGGGTGTTTATCACACTTCCATTCGATGTCAGAGTATCCGACATTGAACCTACAAGTGAGGGCACAACCAATTTTGTCGTACGTCGCTACGACGGAGAACTGCGTGCCGCCGGCAAGGTCGATTCTACTTGGATAAGAATGGCTGCTGACGATATTCTGAAGGCAGGTGAAGGATATATATTGCAAGCCAGCAGATATGTCGGCACAAATTCTCAGTCGGCAAGTAATTTAAGATTTAATGCGGTAAAGAATGCACACAAAAATAAAATTTTCACAAACGAAGATGAAACAATTGTTCTTAATGAATATCAGAGCGAATTCATGCATCACCGCAGTTGGAATCTTATCGGTAATCCCTACCCCTGTTACTACGATACAAGATTTATTGATTTTTCGTCTCCCATTACTGTGTGGGATGCGGGAAACAATACATACGCTGCATATAGCTTGATAGATGATTCATATATTCTTTTGCCCGGTGAAGCATTTTTTGTGCAGTGTCCCGTCAATAATAAAAATATAATCTTCAACAAAGAGGGAAGACAGACTGACAGCAATGTACGCACAATGGAATTTGCTGCACACGCAAAGGCAACTGAAATGTCTGCCATGCGCACAGTCATAAATATTACAATAAGTGATGGCACAAACTGTGACAAGACACGTGTCGTAATAAATGACAATGCCGAAATGCATTACGAAATGGAGAAAGATGCAAGTAAATTTATGAGTAGCAATGCTGCTGTTCCACAGATTTACACAGTAAATGATGGCATTGGTTATTCAATAAACGAGCGACCGTTGGATGCAGGTAAAGTAAAACTTAATACAATAATAAACGCTGATGGGGTTTACACCATTGCTCTTGCCGATATTCCAGACGAGTGCACAGTCTGTTTGTTGGATAATAAGACCGGTGCAAAGGTGCAATTGACAAAAAAGGAATACTCTTTTTATGGCACTGCCGGTGAAAATCCCGAACGTTTCATGTTGATAGTAGATTTGCAAGGAAAAACCGGTATACACGACATAAACGCTGACGACAACGACAATGAAGATGTCTACAACCTTCATGGCATTAAAATAACAAGACCTCTGCAAAAAGGCATCTATATTAAAAAAGGCAAGAAGATAATCGTTAAATAAATAAGCACTGGTTTATATGAACAAGATAATAAACATACTGCTTGCCTGTATGTTGAATGCTACGTTTGCCGTGGCATCAACATACAATCTACGCGTGGAGATAACTCCAAACGGATCCGGCACACTTAATATGAGCAGTGGAATGTATGAACAAGATGCAAGCATATACCTCAAAACAAGCAGCCACTCTGGATATGTGTTTAAAGGATGGTTCGACAATGATTCCTTGTTGTCTACATCAAAGAATTTTTATTACACAATGCCGGCGCGTGATGCAGTCTTGCAAGCACGTTACGAATTTGACCCAGATGTTCCGGACAATCCTGCAATGCCCGATACAGTAACTTATTACTCTTTTTCGGCTGATATACTGCCTACCGGTGCAGGAACACTGAATATTTATTCGGGCAAATACACTGAAGGAGCAAATATCGGGCTGAAAGCAAACACTCATAGTGGCTATCATTTTATATGTTGGATAAACGAAAAAGGCGACACGTTATCTACTTCGAAAAACTACAAGTATAAAATGCCGCAAGGTAACGCACGCTTGACAGCACTATATTACTACGACCCTATCGTCCCTATAAATCCCGACTCAATGGGGGTTAAGCGCATGGTGACTGTTGAGTGTAAACCTGTTGGCAGTGCAACATTCAATACAGCAAAAACCACTGTTACAGCAGGTAACAGTTTGCATATTTATTCATATACCAACAGTGGATACAGATTCCTTTATTGGGAAAATGAAAAAGGAGATACACTTTCCAAACAGAGTGATTTTTATTATACTGTGCCAGATAAAGATTCTAAATTATACGGAGTTTTTGAATACGATCCTACTTCGCCCGAAAACCCCAATAAATTTTATTGGGACAAAACTTCAGGCGAAGTAGTAATTAGTGAATTTACTATAGGTAAATTGTCTTCTGCTGTTTCACTGGCAGTGAGTGGCAGTAACAATGTAGTGAAAAAACTTACTGTCACCGGTAATATGAATAGTAACGACTTTGGTATCGCCAACAGTTATACAAATTGTGCAGTACTTGATCTTAGCCGCGTTACGGGAGTAAACGAGATACCCTCTTATGCATTTGATAAGACCAATCTTGTGGCTACTTATCTGCCTTCTACGGTTAAAAGCATAGAATCAAACGCATTCTTGAAGTGTGAAAAACTCGAATATGTAACAATTCCTGAAACAGTAACAAGCATAGGAAATAAAGCCTTTTCGGGTTGTTCCAGACTCGAAAGTGTTGTAAGTTATATCCCGAAAGAGAATTTGTTTGCAATTAGCAATACAATATTTGATGGTGTTGATAAAAATAATTGCATCCTGTATGTGCCTAAGGGAGCAGTAGAAACATACAAGGCTACCGATGGTTGGTCCGATTTTAAGAAAATTACAGAAATTAATTCTTTGAAAAAAGATAGCGATGGTTTTTATATGTTAGGTTCACTGCGGGAGTGGCAGGAGTTTTCATTGTTTGCGCAAGTTAATACAATCGCTTGTGCCAGAATGACAAATGATATAAATCTTGCAGATGATGCAACAATGATCGGTACTTTGCAAGTTCCCTTTGAGGGGATATTTGATGGAAATGGTCATACGCTTGTAGTGGCATATTCTTCCTCTGAGGAATATGTAGCTCCGTTCCGTCATGCGAAAAATGCAAAAATTGAAAATTTACGCCTGTCGGGAAGTATTGAGACAAACAACAAAGCTGTTGGTGGCATAGTTGCAATGGTGTCCGGAGATAATGAAACTATCATAAGGAATTGTTGGTCATCTGTGTCCTTAGCTTCAGGAACAGGTAAAAACGGTAACCTGATAGGCGGACTGACCTCAAGTAATTATGGTAAACTTGTTATTGAAGATTGTCTCTTTGATGGATGTATCTCGGAGACGAACAATGAACTGAATGCCGGATTTGTGGCGAGTAACCATAAAGAACTGACAATACGCAATAGTCTTAACGTAGGTACATATACGTGCACCTCAACATCAGACTGCGGTACATTTTATAGAAACGACAATAGCGGATGTACTGTCTTGCTTGAGAATGTCTACTTTCAGAAGGCATATGGCACAGAACAAGGTGTGTTGGCTGCCAAAGAGCAATTGGCGGATAATACGATTTTGAATTATTTGCAAAATAATCGTTCTGAAAGTATTTGGGTACAAACCAACAGTTCTCCTACACCATTGTTGACCGATGGAAGTGAATTCAAACAAATAAGCCAGGAGGAGTGGGGTATTCTCAAAAAAATATATGCAGCCATGGAAGAAGGCAAGGGATGGAGAACACCGTGGAATTTCTCGGCGGTTGATAGAAATACATCTTATGTCCCCGGAGTAACATTGAAAGACGGACATGTTGTCGCAGTTGATCTCTCCGACAACAATATTACCGGTGGGTTCCCCGTAGAGCTTCTTGAACTGCCTCATCTTAAGTTTATAGATTTATCCGACAATAAATTGGGAGGATATATAGATGGTGTTATACAATACGGAGCAGCCTCTTTGGAGTCTATTGCAGATATAGATATTTCGAATAACGAGTTCAAGGGAAATATAGGATTGTTCGCAAATGCTTTTCCCAACTTGAGAAGACTGAATGCGTCGAATAACAGACTTGAGGATGTCAATCCGAAAATTTCACCGAAAGTGATAGACCTTCAAATTGACTCACAATTTGTAGAACGTATCATGGATTGGAATTTGACGGGTTTTGCAGTTGAGAATCTCATTGGACAGTTGCCCTCCATCGTATCTTATAATCATATAAAGCAAAATTACAGTCTGCCTATAAATCTATATATAGAAGGTAAGGATAATTGGGGGATAAATGTATTGCATTATGATGGTAATTCTTATGGGCCGTATCTCTCTGAACAAAATGCTTATAAAAATGAAAGTGGCGATACATTGACGGTTCATACAATGGATGTTTACGACACGTCAACTGGAACTAAGTTGTGTCTTAAGATTGAGTTTGACATAGCGGATGCTAATTTCGACGGTCATGTTGATGTGCTTGATTTGCAAGCAATACTCCTGTATATATACGGTCATTACAAGGATAGATTTTTTAATCATACGGCAGCCGATACTTATAGGGATTCGTCTATAAATGTCCAAGATGTAGTAGTGATGGTTAATATGTTGTTGGAGAAGATGGATAGTACGGTTAATAGTGAATATTCTTTAGCCAGCAACGAATTCTCTAATGAAATAAATATGTCGCCGGCATGTATATATAAAAAAGGCGACTTGATTATCTTGCGTTCCGATGTTCCGGTAGCGGCATTGTCCATAAAAGCCAATGGTGATGTGAAATGGAACTTGGACAAGTATGGAATGGTACAATCGACATTGAGTTCAAATGTTGTAGGCTATTATTTGAACAGTAATACCTTGCCTGTGAACAAAGAGATTGTTTTGGGTGAAGGACGGAATGTTGTAATTCATACTGCAAAATTGTCAGATATCTCAGCAGATAAAATATATGTAGATATTTATAATGACAACCCTACCTCTGTCGATAGTGTCAATGATTCCGATGACGAAGTTTATGATGTATATGATATGTCTGGTGTAAAGATTGATATTCTAATAAAGGGCATGAATATTGTCAAGGATAAAAATGGTTTTAAGAAGGTATTCAAGAAATAAAAAAATAGGTATGAATCTGAAATATTTATTTTCGTTTGTGTGCATGGTGCTGTTGGGCATCTTCCCTATTATGGCGCAAAACAACACCCTGTCTATTCCTAATGTATCAATTTCTCAGGGAGAATCAATAAATCTTCCTATAAATATAAACAATACTGCAGATGTCGTAGCTGTTCAGTTTGCTTTGACCGTGCCCGATGGTATTGTCTTAAAGACGGAAAGCGCAGTGATGGCAGAGCGCTCGATAGACCATGAGGTGAAGATTGAAGAGGTTGAACAAAACAAGTACTTGATACTGATTTTCTCTCCAAAGAACAAGCCTTTTTCGGGACGAGCCGGTAAAATCATGTCTGTGAATATGCAAGCCGACTATTCTTTGGAAGAAAACTCGGAATATCCGATGACGCTTTCGGATGTAGTGTTAAGCGGAAATGATGGCTCCAATCTTGTTACCGGTTCTTTTGTCGGTAATATAAAAATAGGTGAGAGTGCCGACCTTAGGGTGTATGATGTCAACTCTTCAGATGTGAATATCTCACCCAATGGTATTTTGACGGTTAATTGGCTGGTTGAAAACATTGGAGGCGCTTCTACTGTGAGTGGGTGGAATGAACAGATTTTTTTAGAAGATTCAAAAGGTGCTTCCAAACTTTTGGCTACAGCCTATAATGAGAGCACGTTGGCTGCAGGTGCAACAGTAAGTCGCAGTACTGATGTTACAATCCCATCACCGGTTACAATGGACGGCGATGTCAAAATAAGGGTGACGCTCAATCCTAATCTCAATTCCGGTGAACCGACATGGCTTAGGGATAATAATAGCGATTCTTCGACGAAGGTACTGAAAATAAGCAAAAATCTAACTCTTTTACCTAATAAAGTCAGAGTAAACGAGGCTGAATCAAAAATGATACGTTTCCAACTTGTCAGAAGTGGAAGTATAGCTAAAGATGAAATATTCAATATTTCAGAATATTCAGATAAACGTTTGAATTTACCCGAGACTGTAAGAATATCAAAAGGTAATTCCGGTGTTTATTTTTATGCCGAGGTAATTGCAAACAAGAAATTGGATAGTGATTCCATTATTGATTTCAATATTTCGGGCAGTGGTTACGACAAGGTCTCTTCAAGGGTGTTGTTGGAAGATGATACATATCCATCGTTGGGTATAGTTGCGGACGCAGATGAGGTATCAGAGGGTGGAAGTCTTAAATTCACTATAAGTACGGAGAAAGTCTCGGACAAGAATATTGATGTAAAATTACAGAGTGATTATAGCGCTCGATTTAAAATTCCATCCCCAATCGCAATTCCTGCGGGGCAATTATCGGTAGATGTCATTGTTGAAGCTGTGGATGATAATACGCCCGGTGTAGATGAGATTGCCTCTTTCACAGCATCGGCAGATATGTATAATAAGGCAATGATGTTTGTAGAGATAATAGATAATGATATTCCTTCTTTACAGCTTGAAATAAACCGCAATGCCATATCGGAAGCAGCCGGTCCCTTGGCGGTTACAGCCAAGTTGCACCGTGTCGATAATGTAGATAAAAAGATTACCGTCAAGTTTACAGATGACTCTGATTCACAAATTCATTATGGTCGCAAAACCATTGTAATGGAGAGAGGAGTGGAGACTGTAACTTTCAATTTAGGACCTATCGATAATATAAATGTAGATGGAGAACGCACTTACAATATCACGGCAGCAGTATGGATTGCATCTTGTAACTGTAATGCAAGCAACGAAAGAACCGATGGAACTGTTTCCGTTCCCTTGACTATATATGACGATGATGGTTCGACGCTTACATTGACTTCCCGTACCTCTATTCTTGAAGAAGGAGGTGAAATGAATGTTACTGTGGAACGCAATTCCGATACATCTGATGAATTGTCGGTAAACATAAGCTGTGATCACGATTCAGAAATAAAGTACCCTAAAATTGTCAAGATTCCTGCGGGGGCTTCTACTACCTCTTTTGTGGTAAAGTCAAATAATAATTTAGAATCTAAAGATGGTTTCAACGCTATATTGTATGCAGAAGCCAATGGCTTTTCAAAGGCCAATTTCTGGTTCTCGGTCAGTGATAAAACATTGCCTGATGCGCAAATATCAAATATATCTCTCTCTTCGGACAAAGAAAAAATAGGTAGCACGATAGATCTCTGTGTTACATTGCTCAATACAGGCTGTTATGTATTGCCGGAACAAACGCCATTGTCTGTTTACATGGAAAATTCATCGGAACCGGCTTGCAAGATATCTCTGCAAGATGATTTGCAGCCCGGTGACAGTGTCGTACTTACACGCAAACTGACCTTGCCGGATTTTGTGGGTAGTTTTAAGGTGCACGCCATAGTGAACGAAAAGAGTGCAGTTAAAGAGTTGGACTACACCAACAATTCATCTAAATTGAAAACTGTTACAACGGTATCGCCATATACAATCAAGTTGAATAGTGACAGACAAGCCTATAAGATAGGCGAGAAAGTTATCTTGTCCGGTGAAATATTTGGTGATGAAGTAGATGGTAAGGAAATTGAAGTGTATGTTATAAATAGTAATTATAGGCACAAGATAAATCTTGTAACAGATAAAAAGGGAAAGTTCGTAACAGAATACGAACCTTATCCCGGTCAGATGGGAACATTTGTAGCAGGTGCATGTTACCCCGACGAAGGCTTGCATAAAAAAATGATATCGTTTGATTATTATGGAATCAAGCGCACATCAAATTCGAATATAACTTGCAATTTGCTTTTGGGTACAAAATATTCAGGTAGTTATTCAGTAAGCAATCCGTGTGGTCTTCCGCTTACCGGAGTGAATGTTGAAATTGTTTCAAAACCCGAAAATTGTGAAGTCGAAGTTTCCTCCTCCGATATTATTGAGCCTAATTCTCAAATCAACGTGGAGTACACTATCAACCCGTCAGATGTGTCGAAAGGTGAAGAATGGGAGGAAATAGTATTGAATTTGACTACCGATGAAGGTCTTTCAATGACAACGACAATCTATTTCTACTGTAGGAGTCCGAAGGGTAAGTTGAAGGCAAGTGTTACGCGAATCAACACTACAATGATAAAAGGTAAGGAGCGCGACTATTTATTTGCCATTACAAATACCGGCGAAGGTGAGACCGGGCGCATAACTTTGGAACTGCCTACATGGATCTCCTCTGTAACTCCAAAGGAGATGCCTTCTCTTGCACATGGTGATTCCGCTACAGTAATTCTTCGTCTTGCGCCGACAGAAGAGATGTCGCCGAATGTGCCGGTAACCGGGCATATTGGCTTGAATTGTGCCAATGGCTCAGGTCTGTCTTTGCCATTTTATATAGAACCCGTCTCTAAATCCAATGGTACACTGATAGTAGATGTGTGCGATGAGAATACATACTACACAGAAGAAAAGCCTCATGTGTCGGGCGCATCTGTTATAGTGTCGCATCCGACAACAGGGGCAACTATTTCGCGGGGAGAGACGGACAAAAATGGAATATATAGAGTTATTCTTCCTGAGGGATATTATTCTATAAGTGTTTCGAGCGAGAACCATAATTCGTACCGCAATAATATTTTGATAGATCCGGGCACCGACAATACTATTGTCGTTAATCTTAGTGTGCAGGCTATCACTGTAAACTGGGATGTAGTTGAAACGGTTGTGGAGGATGAATATTCAATTGTAACCACAGTTAATTACGAGACTAATGTACCTGTACCGGTCGTTAAATTAAATATTCCATCGAGAATAGAGGCGCATGAACTGAAAAATGGAGAGTCGCTTATATTTCATGCCACGCTAACCAATGCCGGACTAATAACGGCGCAAGATGTGGAGCTTTGTTTGCCTAATGATATAAAGAGTTTGGAATTTGAGGCAATGACGCATCACGAACCATTTGCTTTGGCTCCAAAGCAGAGCGTTCAGATTCCTGTGAAAGTAACCCGTGTCGATTCAAATATAAACAATAAAAAAGAGTATGCTTCGGGGAAACGTAATTATGACAATGATCCTTGTATCTCTGATGTCGGTACTTTATATTATTGGGATTGTGGCAATGATCGCAGATGGCATAGATATGGAATTGCTCTACAGGTAGGTCCTTGCGATAGCGATGACCCGTCAACATGGCCGGGAAACAGAGAGAGCGTAAATACGGGTGACGTCCATTATTGGCCACCTAATGTTCCTACTCCCAGTTTGCCGCGCCCGAATACCGGAGGAGGTGTTCAGAATTATTTTACCCCAGATTGGGCTACACCTAATATTGCAGTTGAGGAGGATGATGGTTGTGAGCCTTGTCAGAACCAGTTGCTTCTCGATATGGTGGATTGTGCTATGTCATTTGTTCCTGTATTTGGATGCCTACTCGATTCTTATGGATGCTATGCAGAATATCGAGAAGGCGATACTTCTGAGCAGCATTATGTGAATTGCGCATTAAGCATTGTCGGATGTGCAACGGAATTTCTCCCTGATAAAGTCGGTTATATAATGAATCTGACACAATGTTTTTTGGAGTTTGCGGAACCATGCGACCCTTATGATAATCCATTCAATCGTAGAGATAATAAAAAATCTGAAAATGAACCGGGTGATAGTAATTCGCCTTCGAATTATATTGAGGAATTCCAATCAAAAGCAAAAATTCCTTATGATGAAATAACTGCTTGGAGTGCATCATTGACTGAACTTTTTGGTGATGAGGCATGGATATCCAAAACTTCATTATCCGAATTGTATGAACTCTTGTTAGCAATATATTTTAAAAAGGATTCTGTGTTGAGCGCAGATGATTTTATGAAGTATAAACCAGAACAGATATCCAAAGAGCAGTTGGGGTATTTTTTAGAACGTCTCAACAACACTAACGCTTTATCAAAAGGTGGTTTAACGAAGGGGAATTCGGGGAATTACATAAGTGGTGAGGTTATAAAGAATTGTTATAGTAAAATTGACTCATGCGAGAAGGCAAGTCAGGCATTGGGATATAATTCCACAGATGAAATGTGGGCTACCGAGTCTGGACTTATGAAAAAGAAATTAGAAGAGGCTACTTCGGCTGTATGTTCTTCAATAACACTGCAGATCTCTCAAAAAATGGTAATGACAAGGCAGGCATTCCGTGGTACACTTTCTGTATATAACGGCAATGAAACATCTGCAATGTCTGATGTGCGTCTGACATTGACGGTTACCGATGAGTTGGGCAATGTAGCAACGAGCCATGAATTCCAGATATCGCCTGAGAAATTGACAGGTTTCGAAGGTGAGTTGAATCTTGATGCATCGTGGAGCCTTGATGCCCAAAAAACCGGAGTTGCTGAGATATTGTTTATTCCAACAAAATATGCGGCTCCGACAGTTGAAAAAGTCTATAACTTTGGTGGCTGTTTGTCATACACGGACCCTTTTACCGGCTTGGTAGTTACACGTGATTTATTGCCTGTTTCTTTAACGGTAAAACCATCACCCAATCTTGATCTTACATACTTTATGCAACGTGATGTAAGAGGAGACGATCCTATGACGGAAGAGGTGGAAGCGTGCGAAGAGGCAGAATTTTCATTGTTGATAAACAATATCGGCAATGGAGATGCAACTGATGTAAGGATGCTAACCGAGCAACCTAAAATCATAGAGAACGAGAAAGGCCTTTATATTGATTTTGAATTTGTCAGCAGTCAACTTAACGGTAAAGAAAAGGTGTTGACTTTGGGTGGAAGTGTCGCAACGGATATTGGCACAATACCGGCAAAAGGCTCTGTTTATGTACAATGGTGGCTAAAGAGTTCTTTGCTCGGACATTTTGTTGATTATGATATTAATGCGACGCACATAACAAGCTATGGAAATCCCGATTTGTCGTTACTCAATGATGTTTCAATCCACGAGTTGATTCGTAGCATTGAAATAAATGATGACGAGATAAATTCTACGATAGGTTTTGTAACAAACGATATACCTGACATTGATGATATACCCGATATGCTATACCTTTCAAACGGCGAGGTGGATAGCGTTTTGTGTGTCAAGAATTCAACAATGAAGAGATTGTCGAATACGAAATATTCTCTTAAAGTCTCAACAAAGTATCCCGGATGGCATTATGGCAGTATTCTTGATCAAACGTATGGTATAGCAAAAATTAAGTCTATCATAAGACAAAGTGACGGAAAGTCTGTCCCGTTAAGGAATTTCTGGCAAACAGATTGTACATTACGCGATGGACAGGAACCTATATACGAGAATAGAATACATTTCATAGATAATATGGCGGTAGAAGGCGAAGAATATATTATAGAATTTGAATCCATGCCAAATGTATTGCTAGAGGTTGCATCAATAGAAGGTGTACCTAGAGAAAATGTGCTTTCTATAGAGCCAATACAGAAGGTTGATATAAGTTTTAATAAGTATATAGACGCATCTACATTAACGCCGGATGATATAACTTTGACAATTCAAGGAAAAAAGCAAAATGTAGATAGTGTAAAGATTTCTACAAAGGATAGTAGAACATTCACATTGGATTTTGCAGATATCAGCGAATCGTTTGAGAATGGTTTTTTTGTGCTTACAATACAGACAGCAGGTGTCAAAGATGCAGAAGGTTTTGCCGGAAGCAAAGGTAAAAATGCAAGTTGGATAATGTTCCGTGAAGGAAATGTGCAAATCAAAGCTGCTGCATTCCCTAATTCGGCAGGAGTCTTGAATGTCGAGAATACGGAAGGGGTAAGAAGGAAGATTCGTACTGTCGAAAGAGATGGAAACGATGCGCTTAAGTATGGTGCTAAAGTTAAGTTCATAGCTACTCAGAATGAGGGGTATGAGTTTGAGAATTGGACTGTAAATGACGAGGTCGTATCAAATGAAATAGAATTTGATTATGTGATTCTTGGTGATATGGAAATTGTTGCTAATTATACGCGCAAGGCTTATACAATTGAAATCGATGACAGTGTCCGGGGTGGAAGTATTATTGGTGCTTCTACGGGAATGTACTGTTATGGTGATACTTTGGATTTGCAGGCCATGCCTTCATCGGAATATAGGTTTGCAAACTGGATAATAAATGGACAAGAGGTATCTTCGAATGAGAATATAAAAGTGTGTGTTGATAAAAAAATGATTGTTTCTGCACGTTTTGAACGTGTTGTTTATGAACAAAAACTGTCATTACATAGAGGATGGAATTGGATCTCAACCTTTTTGAATGAACCGATTCCAACCAATTCTATATACAACAGTACTCTTAATATCGTATCTCAGTCTGACGAAGTAATTTATGATCCTGTGCAAGGAATGGTTGGAAATATCAAGGAGTTTGTACCGGGAAATGCATATAAGGTAAATGCCTTGTATCCTATTTCCGGACATTACAGTGGTTATATGCATAACTATGACAATAATCCGATTGTGCTGAATGATGGTTGGAACTGGATATCATATCCTCACTACGAGAAAAGGAAACTTGAAGATGTGTTGGCAAATGCTTCAAACGGAGAATATGTTGTGTCCTTTGACGGTTTTGCCGAGTATTTTGACGGATATTGGGAGGGGACCATAGATGAACTTGTTCCAGGTGAGGGATATATGTATAAATCAACTTCCGGAAAGACTTTATTGCTGGAGTTCCCCCATGAACAAACCTGCAATGTCAGTGAGCAGAATTCGACAAAAGACAAAGAAGACATTTTACTTACTAACATATATCAATATCCATCAACAATGAACATCATCGCAAATATTTGTAGCGGCACACAAGAACTGGAAAACGAAAAGTATTGTATATATGCTTTTGCAGGTAATGAATGTCGTGGCATAAGTAAGGCTGTTGGCGACAATCTATACTTGACTGTATATGGTGACGAAGCTGTTAAAATTCATTTTGTTGTAGAGAATGTTCAGAGTGGAGAGACTTATTTAGCCAAAGAAGCGTTGCATTTTATACCGGATGTTATAGGCGGAAGAAATTTCCCTTATAAGATAACTATACCTGAAACAACGGGGATAACATCTACAAAAGAGGACGGCAAACGAATGGGTGTATATAATGTTTATGGTATTCTTATAAAATCTGATGCGACAGTTGACTATCTGAGAAGTTTGGAACGTGGCATATACATAATTGATGGACAGAAATTTATTGTAAAATAAATTAAGCACTCATTTATGGATACAGAAATATTACTTTAATAGATAAATATTGACAATATAATGTATACTTATAGAGGGTATGATTAATTAAATGGAGCGTTGCGCTCCTCCATACGAATTTTTTATGCTCTAACAACTTCTAATATTAGTGTCCTCAAGTTTCGCAGGTTCTAATTAATTGAAATATAATGACATGGTTTTAAAATCATTGAGTTAGTTATTGAAGGATGTTGTCGTTAATATTGAAATCAATTGTTATAAACGATACGTTTGTGTGTTAATCTTGTTTGGAGTTACTCATAACTATCTGATTTACAACAATGGTGACTACTTGCGAAACTTGAGTTAGTGTCCTTTATAACTTTTTGAAAAATTCGAAGATTAGGGGCGGATTCCATTGCTGTGAATCCGCCCCTTTTGTAACTTTTGTTTTACTACAGACTTAAATAATGATTACCATAGAAACAATTCTAATAATATGGTATGCTGATATTCTTGCTCGACAAAAAGGCGGAATACTACCGCAGAATGTTTGAATATGAACAAATTTCCGTATCTTAGCGAAGAAAAACAAAAACAAGACATATATAATGAAAAAACTACTCCTTACAATCATTGTGGCAACCCTTGCCATCCCCCAGCTGCGAGCCGACAAAGGAATGTGGCTCCTGCAACTGATGCGCCAGCAGAATCTCGAAGACAATATGCGCAAACTCGGTCTTCAAATATCGGTAGACGAAATCTATTCGCCCGAAGCACCCTCGATAAAAGATGCCATCGGCATCTTCGGTGGCGGCTGCACAGGCGAAGTGGTCTCTCCCAACGGTCTTGTAGTGACCAACCACCACTGCGGCTTCGGCTTCATACAGCAACTCAGCACAGTAGAACACAACTACCTTCAGAATGGTTTCTGGAGTCAGAGCTACGAAGAAGAACTGCCCTGCGAGGATATAGGCTTCACATTCGTAGTGAAGATAACCGATGTTACCGATGAAATAAATTCGCGCATAGCAAGCGGTAAGATAACCGAAGAGCAATCTTTCAACCGCGCCGAGCTTGCCAAGATAGGTAAAGAGCTGTTCGACGCAGACAACATCGAGGGTAAGAAATATATGTATCCCCAGTTGCTTCCCTATTTCGAGGCAAACAAATACTATCTTGTCTACTACAAGAAGTACACCGACGTGCGTCTTGTGGGTACACCTCCCTTTGCCATCGGAAAGTTCGGTGGCGAGACCGACAACTGGATGTGGCCCCGTCACACAGGCGACTTCTCGGTGTTCCGCATCTACGGCGACAAGGATGGCAACCCCGCAGCATACAGCAAGGATAACGTGCCCCTGAAGACACCCAAGCACCTCAATATCTCAATCGCAGGCACCGAGCAGGGCGACTTTGCCATGATAATGGGCTTCCCCGGCACCACATCGCGTTATCTGACAGCCGAGGAGGTTGAGCAGCGTATGTACCAGAAGAACGAACCGCGTATCGCTATGCGTGACGTTACCCTGAAAATCATCCGCGAAGAGATGGAGAAGAGCGAAGACATCAACATCAAGTATGCAAGCAAGCTCGCCCGCATCAGCAACTACTGGAAAAACTCCATCGGCATGAACAAAGCCATCATCGACAACAGGGTGCTCGAAACAAAATTGCAGGAGGAGTCCGACTTCAAGGCATGGGCAAAGAGCATTGGCAACAGCGAATATGTCAATGTGGTTGAGCAGATAAATGCCTGTGTAGAGGAGATGAACCGCACACAGTACCTCACAATGCTCACAAGCGAACTTCTTGGAAACGTGGAATTCTTCTCACGCAACCTCAGCGACGGCAACAAAAAGATGTTCGACACCCCCGAAAAGATTGCCGAGCAGATGCAGTCGTACTACTCGTGGCTGCACAACCGCGACTACATCCACGATATCGACCGTCGCATTGCCAAAGAGGTGCTTCCTCTCTACTTCGAACTGACAAAGTTCGAAGAGCGCGACAACTACCTCAACGAGGTGGAGAAGAAGTATAAAGGCAATCTTGCAAAATATATCGACGAGGTTTACGACAACTCCATCCTTGCCAATGAAAAGAACCTGAAGAAATTCCTCAAAAAGCCTTCCCTCAAGAAGATGGAGAGCGACCCTGCATACAAGTTGCGTACAGCAATTCTATCCGTACAGCGCGAGCTTTCTAAGAAGAACAGCGAATTTGCCAAGAGAATGAATCCTCTGCACAAGACCTACCTCAAGGGATTGATGGAGAAGGCAAACGGCGCTCCTATGGCTCCCGACGCAAACTTCACAATGCGTATGACCTACGGCAGTGTGAAGCCCTATCAGCCTAAGGACGGCGTAACCTACAACCACTATACAACCCTCAAGGGTGTGATGGAGAAGGAGAATCCCAAGAGCAGCGAATTTATCGTTCCCGCCCGTCTGAAGGAACTTTACGATAGAAAGGACTATGGCGACTATGCACTCCCCAACGGCGAGATGCCCGTTGCTTTCCTCACCACCAACGACATCACAGGCGGCAACAGCGGTAGCGGTGTGCTCAACTCAAAGGGCGAACTCATAGGACTTGCATTCGACGGTAACTGGGAATCGCTCAGCGGCGACATCAACTTCGACAACGATAAACAGCGCTGTATAAACGTAGACATCAGATATGTACTCTTTGTGATAGAGAAATTCGGTGGATGCAAACGTCTCATCGACGAAATGAAGATAGTGAAGTAATAAGTATGAATAGATAAATAAACATCGGCAGCAGGTCATGTATAAGCCCCGCTGCCGATGTTGTTTTTTTATTATTGTTGTCCGGTAAATCAAAGGTGCTACAGACAAAAAGTGTGTAAATACACAAAAAATGTCTCAAACTCCGTACTTGATTTGTGATTAAACGATTATATTTGCAGACGAAAACTGTGTAAATACACAAAAATTGTATCTATATGAAATTCGAAAGAAAACGTTACATTGAAAAGTTGATAAGTAGCAAGCATAATCATTTGATAAAGATTGTTACCGGGTTACGACGTGTCGGCAAATCGTACCTGCTACTCAACCTATATAAACAACATCTTTTAGATAACGGTGTTGATACCAACCATATCATCGAAATAAAACTTGACTCATTTGCTTATCGCAAATATCGCAAAGCAGAAACTTTATATGAATATGTCGAAAATCTGACAAAGCAAGATTCGCAGATGTATTTTGTGATTATCGACGAAGTTCAGATGCTGGAGGATTTCGTAGATGTGCTCAATGGTTTTCTACACATAGATAACCTTGATGTATATGTAACAGGAAGTAATGCAAAGTTCCTTTCTTCTGATATCGTGACCGAGTTTAGAGGGCGAGGTGTTCAAATTCACCTCCAGCCGCTATCGTTTAAGGAAATAAAAGAAAAGTCAAATGATGACACATCTTCATTGTGGCGCGATTACATTTATTATGGAGGGTTACCAATGGTTGTCATTGAGAAGGATAAAGCACGAAAAGCAGAAATACTTCAAGAGTTACTTAAAGAAACATATTTAAGCGATATAATCGACCGCAATAATGTGAAAAATGATGCAGAATTAGAAGAATTATTCTCTCTCTTGGCATCTAATATAGGAGCATTGACTAATCCCAACAAACTGGCAAACACATTTGTCAGTGAGAAAAAGGTGAAAATAAGCCACAATACAATAAAAACATATATAGACTATTTTATTGATTCTTTCCTCATCAATAAAGCAGTACGCTATGATATTAAAGGAAAGAAGTATATAGATACTCCTTACAAATATTATTTT
>JAZNKR010000158.1:0-19716 GCA_045578665.1 Bacteroidaceae bacterium
ATATCGGTGGCTGAAAAACGCGTTGGAACACTTGAGACCGGGAATGGAGGAGGAAGAGCTGGTCAAACTACTACCTTGCAACTATAAAGAATAATGCCGACTTGAATCATAAAATCAAGTCGGCTATTTTCGGACGCTTACAGCAAAACAGCTTCTACTATTTCTTATTATCTGTTTTCTTCTCCTTGTTTGCAGGATGAGCGGGTGAGAGTGTCTTTTTGTAAAGTTCGGGATTCTCTATCACCTTAAAACTCTCTTCAATGTCAACATCGTCACGCATGGCAAACACAATACCGCCCTTTTGACTATAATAGCGTTTCACAATTTCATCGGCTATAAGACGCTTTACATCTTTTGCAAAGAATGAGAGGTCGTGATCGAGATTGTGCTGCAGCGCCTTTTCGAGTTTTTCCACCTCGTTCTTCGTGGTTTCTGCATATCCTTCGAGGTCGAGCATCTTTTTCAGTTGCTTCAGCGCCTTGTAACTCTCCTTGTCGTAAGTAAATCCTGTCGACTTCAGATAATTCTTGAATGCTTCGTAATCCTCTTCACTCAATTCAAAGGTCTCAGCAGGGGCTATTGTCTGGTGTTTGAGTGCATAATCGGTAGCATAGTCAAATATACTCATATCCTGAATCAGATTGTAGAGCAGGGTAGTGATTTTCTCACTTTTAGGCTCAATGTCGGGCTGTATGCCTCCACCATCCTTCACTTCGCGACCCGCGGCAGTGTAGAAGGTATTTCTGAGACTGTCGGGGGTGCGTGCTACCGAACCGTCTGCATTGCGGTGACTGTAATCGATAGCCTGCACACAGCGTCCACTGGGAATATAGTATTTAGATGTAGTAACTTTCAGGTAACTGTTATAGGGAAGCTCGCGTGTAGTCTGCACCAGTCCCTTGCCATAGGTCCGCGCACCAATGATTACCGCCCTGTCAAGGTCTTGGAGAGAGCCGGAGACAATCTCGGCAGCCGAAGCTGTCTGTCCGTCCACAAGAACAACAAGAGGAGAGAGTGTGTCAATCGGCTCTCTTGTGGTTTTATATGTAGTGTTGGCTCTCTTTGTCTTGCCTTTGGTCTCAACTATATTCAACCCTTTGGGAACAAAGAGATTCACAATTTCGATAGCTTCTGTCAGCGAACCACCACCATTGCTCCGCAAGTCGATGATGAACGAGCGGGCGCCTTTACCCTTAAGTTCTATGAGCGCACGACGCATCTCTTTGGAGCAATTCTCTGTAAAGCTCTCGAGTTGCAGATAACCTATACTGTCGCGCAACATTCCATAATAGGGGATTGCCGGAAGCGCAATACTTTCGCGTTCGAGTTTAATTGTCAAAGGTTTCTTTTCGCCGGGACGTTCAACGACAATAGTAAGTTTTGTTCCGGCTTCACCGCGCAGCATATCGCTTACGCTGTCGCTACTCATTCCTTTTACATCCACTCCGTTGATACACAATATAAGGTCGCCTATCTTCAACCCGGCTTTAGCAGCCGGCATATTGTCATACGGTTCGGCAATGACTGTCGAATTTTTCTTTTCGTGGAACCGAATAAGCGAACCGATACCTGCATATTTTCCTGTAATCATCATCTTGAGTTCCTCACTGCCTTCCTCTGTATAGTATGTGGTATAAGGGTCGAGTTTGGAGAGCATGGCGTCGATACCATCCGTAACTATCTTTTCGGGAGCAATGGTATCTACATAGAACAGATCAATCTCTTTTACAAGGGAATTGAAAATATTCAGTTGTTTCGATAGCTCAAAATTATGGCTATCGCGTTTGAATGCCATAAAACAGAGTGTCGCACATACTGCAATTATAGGGAAGATATATACATTTTTTTTCATTGTGGTATTTTAATGCTTATTATTAATAAGGTATAATGCATGCAACATGCTTTTGGATAGCATAGGCTGATACATCTCATTTTGCTTGCGCAAATATATACCATTTTACAATGAAAATCTCCATTTCCACGAAAAATAAGCTATAAAATAAGTCGCATTTTGCATTTAAGGATAAAATATGGCAATTTGAGTAAAAAAAGTTCTCAAAAAGTTGCACAGTAAAAAAGAATATACTACTTTTGCAACGTCAAACGAGAAGCACTGATTCTCCAAGACAAATTCTTCCTTAGCTCAGTCGGTTAGAGCATCTGACTGTTAATCAGAGGGTCCTTGGTTCAAGTCCAAGAGGAAGAGCAAATCTTTTCATAGATTTGAGTTTTTAAATGTTAATAATGAATTCTTCCTTAGCTCAGTCGGTTAGAGCATCTGACTGTTAATCAGAGGGTCCTTGGTTCAAGTCCAAGAGGAAGAGCAGGGTATAGCTGGCAGTGATGCCGGCTTGCTTTGTTTTTATATGGTCTAATTTATCAGGAATGGCACTTGACTGTAAAATGTTTCGAATTTATTATAGTAAGAAATAACAATTCCCGTCCTGAAACATATTACTGTACAGGACGGGAATTATTTGTAAATCAGTTTTTATTGATGAACATCCCTAAGAAGGTCGTTAACAGTCTTCACGGGATTGAATGTAATGAGAGGTACCTCAACGAATACGGTGTTCCAATCGCTCATTGCACCGTTCCACAATCCGGGAAGTTCCATTGCTTTCAGTTCGCGGCCATTCTTTGATTTATGTGAGATGAAACCTGTTGCAGGGTCGACGTAGCCAGGCAGGTTGAATTTCTCGCCTTTGTAGTTCTTCACCGCGCAGACAAGGTCTACGGGATTGAAATGTGTTCCCTTCTCGAACATCTCTTTTGCTTTTGCATCGTTCATGTCAATCTGTGAACTTTCGAGAATCTGCAACGAGACAGTGCCATCGCTATTGTATGCAAGGAAAGGTCCGCCGCCGGGTTCACCGACATTCTTCACCATTCCGCAAACGCGCATGGGGCGGTTGAGTTTCTTACGGAGATAGATGACAAGGTCGCAATCTTCGAGATGTTTAATCTCACTGCAACGACAGAAGAGTTTCTGCTGTACAAAACGGATAATCTCCTCTATCTGCTCATGGGTATATTTGCCCGAATCTATCAGTTTCAGATATTCGAATGCTTTCTTTTGGAGAGAGACAAGAACACCTGCAATAAGTTTCTTGTATTTGACCGTTTCGTCTTTCAGACGGTCGGGGACAACATTGTCGATATTCTTAATGAAGATGATATCAGATTCTATGTCGTTGAGGTTCTCGATGAGCGCTCCGTGTCCACCGGGACGGAAAAGCAGCTCGCCATTCTCGCGGAAGGGATTGTTGTCGGCATCGACAGCAATGGTATCTGTGCTCTGCTTCTGTTCGGAGAATGTAATGTCATATTCAACATCGAACATCTTTTCATATTCCGCTTTCTTCTGAGCGACCAGTTTCTCGAACAGTGCCCGATGGTTGGGCGACACGGTGAAATGCAGACGAACCTTGCCTTCCATATTTGCATACAGGGCGCCCTCCACAAAATGCTCTTCGACCGGTGTACGCTCTGCTGCGTCGTAGCTATGGAATCGAAGCAAGCCTTTTGGCTGTGAACCGTAGTTGAGACCGCTTGCATCGAGCAGATTAAAGACAATGCTTTTATATTTTCCTTCGTCAACCAACTGCTTGATTGATGCACCGCAGTTCTTTATGCATGCCTCATCAAGTTCTTTGTAGAATGCGAATTTGTCGATGTTTGCAAAGAACTTCTTTTCGAAGTCTGTAACCGGTTCGTCCGACTCTCCATCGAGGAAAGAGAAGAGGTCTTTGAACATTCTGCTTGCCGCACCCGAAGCAGGAACAAACTTTACAACAGCGCCACCAGCCTTGCAATACTCGTCCCAAAGAGCAAGATAGGACTCTGCTTCCGCTGCATCGGGAGTGAGAATTCCGTTTCCGACGGATGCTGTGGCCTCTATTTTCAGAAAGGGAAAGCCTGTCGCGAAATTTTTCAACTGTTCGGCTACGCTCTCTTCCGAAATACCTTTTTTCTCCAATAATAGCTTATCCTCTTTACTTATCATAATAGGTATATTTAAGTTAATATATAGTTCATGAACAAAACAGACTATGCCATTACTTGTCTGCTTCAATCCACAAATTTAAACAAAAATCCAAAAACATCATAAAAATCTCTACTCTTTTGAAAAGCGGTTGATTTTTATAGAAATTTTAATTTACCTTTGCAATAGACCATGATGTCTATACCATAACATAAAAGACAACCAATATGTCCCGACTATCAGTTTATTCAGAAGACGAAAAGAGTACCCTTAAAACTCTATGTCGCAAGTTGAGGGGAGAAGGTGCGGAAAAAATAACCTTTTCCGATTTCAAGTTCTTGAAATCACACTTCGGCAGAGCTGTGAATGATGAGAAAATAGTCATTAACAGTTTCGGACTCAATCCGATATTACTTGACCTTAAGACTGCACTTGTCGTTACGGAAGAGATAGGGCACAAGCGCGAAATAATCATAAGCATCCTGCTCAACAGATGTCTGCAGGCAGGGACAATAACCTTGAGCGAGATTCATGAGAGATTCGGCAACAATGTAAGCAACATACTCACAAGTCTTGCCAAAATCAACGGACTCTATGCAAAGAGCCCCACAGTGGAGAGTGAGAATTTCCGCAATCTGCTGCTCTCGTTCGCCAATGACATGCGCATAATACTGATAATGATTGCCGACAGGCTTGTGCTTATGCGCCACATCGCAGATAGCGACAACAAGGAGGCACGTCTGCAGGTGTCGCACGAAGCATCCAAACTCTATGTACCTCTTGCACATAAACTCGGATTCTACAAAATGAAGTCAGAACTCGAGGATCTTGTCATCAAGTACACAGAACCCGAGGTGTATGCCGAACTGAGCAGAAAGCTGGAGGAGACTGCTGCATCACGTGAGGATTACATGAAGAACTTCATACACCCTATTGAAAAGGCTCTCAAGAGCAACCCCCATATCAAATACAGAATCAAGGGTCGTACAAAATCCATACACTCCATCTGGCAAAAGATGAAACGTCAGAAACGCCCGTTCGAAGGAATATATGACATATTTGCCATAAGAATAATCATCGAGAGCGAACCGGCAAACGAAAAGAGTGAATGTTGGCAGGTATATTCTCTCATTACCGATATGTACACGCCCAATCCTCACCGTTTGCGCGACTGGCTATCTGTGCCAAAGACCAATGGCTATGAGTCGTTGCACACGACAGTGATGGGACCCGAAGGACGATGGGTAGAGGTGCAGATACGCACCGAGCGCATGGATATCATAGCGGAGCACGGTCTCGCAGCACACTGGCGATACAAAGGTGTGAAGAGCGAAAAGGGACTTGACAATCTGTTGGCATCCATCCGCGACACACTTGAACATATAGCAGAGGAGGATGTATCTGATACAAAGTTCAAGATGGAACTCTACAAGGATGACATCTTTGTGTTCACTCCCAAAGGCGACCTCTTCCATCTGCCTAAAGGGGCAACAATCCTCGACTTTGCATTCTGCATACACACCGGAGTGGGCAGCCGCTGTACAGGAGCACTTGTCAACGGGCGCAACGTACCGTTGAAGCATATACTCAACAACGGCGACCAGGTGGAGATTGTTACCTCCAACAGCCAGACACCTAAGGCTGCATGGCTCAAGATTGTGAAGACCTCGCGTGCAAGAGCAAAGATAAGACAGGCACTGAAGGATATAGGTGCACGCCAGGCTGCTCTCGCCCGGGAGACTTTGGAGCGTAAGTTCAAGAACCACAAGATTGAATTCGATGAGCGGGAGATCGACCGTCTTGTCCGCAAGATGGGATTCAAGCGTCTGACCGATTTCTACCAGCAGGTTGCAGATGGATTCATTGATGTTTCCGATGTGTTGCAACGCTACAAAGAGATGCTTGCCGGGGACGAGACCCAGAGCGAGGTTGCTCACAGTGCACAGGATTTCACCCTCAACAACGAACCGGAAAAGAGCGGTTCGGGAGATATTCTTGTCATTGAGAACAACCTCAAGGGTGTGGACTACAAATTTGCAAAATGCTGCACACCTATATTCGGCGACGATATTTTCGGTTTTGTTACAATCAGCAACGGCATTTCTATCCATCGGAAAGATTGCAGCAATGCACGGGAATTGCGCGAACGTTATCCATGGCGCATTATAGAGGCGAGATGGAGCGACAGGGACAAGAACGGCAACAGACTATATGCTGTGAATCTGCGCATCGTGGGACACGATGATATCGGCATTGTAACCAATGTTACATCTGTAATCAACCAGGAGAAGGATGTTATACTAAGAAGTATAAATATCGATTCACACGATTCGCTCTTCTCGGGAACACTTACTCTGCTGATAGACGAGTTCAGCCGACTAAGCAAAATCATACGCAAAATTGAGGGTATTAAAGGAATCAAGCAGGTAATAAGATTGTAATAACGATTTTTTGCCTTGTACCTGATTGACGTGAGTTCGATACAAGATATATATATAATAGGAGGCTAATATTTACAAGACAAGTTCCGGAACTCTATTCATTTGAGTTCCGGAACTTATATTGTTATGGTAAGTTTGTATGAATAATTCTATTTTGTTGAGCTTTCGGGAGCTTTGGGAAAAGACTCTCCGGCTTCGAGAACCTCTACCGCCTTCAGGACAGTAGGATCGAATGTGTTTACATATTTCACATGTTCGAGCATCCCCTGAATGTCGTATATGATGTTTGCATAGATGCCGCGTTCGATAAGTTTGCGCGACTTCATTATGCTGTTGTATCGGCGTTTGAGACCTTTGCTCTCGGCATAGAGAACAAATTCATCGAGCAATGGTTGTGATTGGAGATGAGCGAGCATTGCTTCCCAACCTTCGAACTCGGTGAGTTTATTGCGGTGGCTGTCGCTGTATCTGAGGCAGAACTGCGAAATGAGGCGCTTGGAAAGTGCCTGAGAGTAGTAGGATGTAACATCTGTGGTGTCAGATGAGACGAAAATGTCGGGCATGATGCCTCCGCCGCCATATACAATGCGTCCCAGACGGGTCTTGTATATGAGACTGTCGTTCTGGTGTATGCTGTCCTGAGAGAAGAACTCTCCACGTTCGTATCGGTTTACGATGTCCATTTCGTACTCTTCGTTGTCGCCTTTGGTATAGGGTTTCTGGATGCAGCGTCCCGATGGGGTATAGTAGCGGGCTATTGTGAGACGCACTGCCGAACCGTCCTCAAACTCGAACGGTTGTTGCACAAGTCCCTTTCCGAAAGTGCGGCGTCCGATGATTGTACCACGGTCGTTGTCCTGAATGGTGCCTGCAAAGATTTCACTTGCCGAAGCTGATGTCTCGTCGGTGAGTACGACAACAGGGGTCTTTTTGAAATTTCCGTTGCCGTCGGCATATTCAATAATCTTGGGGTGGTGCTCGCCTTCGGTGTAGACAATGACGTCGCCTTTTTCGAGAAACTCATTTGCCATTTGCAGGGCTATTCCCATCCATCCGCCGCCGTTGCCACGAAGGTCGATTATCACACCTTCGCTTCCTTTGTAGGCGAAACGCACAAGCGCCATCATCAGTTCGGCAAATGTATTCTCGGCAAAACGGTCTACCTGCACATATCCCCACTTGTCGTTTATAAGATATGCAGCCTCGATGCTGTGGAGGGGAATGTCGTCGCGGGTGATGGTGAAGTCTATAAGTTCTTTTTCACCGTAGCGTTTTACACCTATTTTCACATCTGTTCCCTTAGGACCTTTAAGCTTGCGCATAGCAGCATCGTTGGTGCATACTTTGCCCACGAAAAGCGTGTCGTTGACAGTTACTATGCGGTCGCCCGGCAACAGACCGACCTTCTCGGAAGGACCTTTGCGGATTACCTCGTTAATGTGTATGGTGTCGTCCTGGATGATGAACTTTATGCCTATTCCGCTGAAACTGCTCTTGAGGTCGGCATTCGTGGCTTCGAGGTCTTTTGCCGGAATGTATGTGCTGTGAGGGTCGAGTTCAGTAAGGACTTTGGGCATGGTCTTCTCTATAATATCTTCCATGCTTATGGAGTCGACATAGCTGCTGTGAACAAGCTGCATCAGTTCATCTACCTTGTTGAAACTGTAGAATACTCTTTCAATATTCTCTTTCTTTGATATATATACTCCTATGAGGGCACCTATAAGCAATGTGAGAATATATAGTGTAGGCTGGAATTTTTTCATATCGCTGTTATTTTGCTTCTTGTTCTCCTTCTCCGGTGTTTAGAACGACTTCGATGCCTGCCCTTTTCAGGAGCTCTATTCCATCTTTCAGTCTGTACTCCTCGCTGTAGACAACTCTCTTGATGCCTGCCTGTATGATTAGTTTTGCGCACTCTATGCAGGGAGATGAGGTTACATACAGTGTAGCACCGTCGCTGTTGTTGCCCGAACGTGCTATCTTGGTTATTGCGTTTGCTTCGGCATGCAACACGTATGGTTTTGTGAGTCCGTTGTCATCTTCACATATGTTTTCAAAGCCAGACGGCGTGCCGTTATAACCATCGGAGATTATCATCTTGTCCTTTACGATGATAGCTCCTACCTGACGGCGTTTACAGTATGAGTTTTCTGCCCATATCTGTGCCATGCGTATGTATCGTGAGTCGAGGTCGGACTGTTTTTTCTTTGTTTCTTCCATTGTCTATTTATTGTGAAATTGCATATATCTGTTCTTCTGCACCTGTATCTGAAGGTAATTTGCGTCGCCTTCGTAGTATTGTGCATCCTTTAGTATCTTTTCTATTTTCTCTGCTATGGTGTCGCCACTGATTGTGCCGTTGTTCACTCTCACCTTGCTGCATCTGAATGTGCGCTTCTTGGTGTCGGCACTCCAATTGCCTGTGATGGTCGCATCGCTGCGCGTGGATACACTGAATGTGCCATCGTAGAATTGAAGCACGTATGCACTGTTGCCGGGAAGACGCTTGTCTCCTTCGTTGAAAAATGAAAGTTTCCACGGATGGGCAAGGAATATATCCGTCAGACTGTCTCCGTTGTCGCAGGAGAGCAGAGTGGCGAGGACAATGAGTATTATAGATATTCTTTTTATCATAAGTGGGGGCATATTGTATCTATTCCGTCGCGCACAAGCAGGGCGTCGAGCCGTGGTGTGCAGCCACGGAATCTTTTGTAAAGTGTCATGGGATGTTCGCTGTTGCCGCGTGCGAGTATGTTATCGCGGAACGACTGTGCAACTTTGGTCGAGAATATTCCATCTTTCATAAACACGGAGAATGCATCAGCATCGAGCATCTCAGCCCATTTGTAGCTGTAGTATCCGGCTGAATAACCGCCAGACATTATGTGGCTGAACTGGGGTGTTATTCCTGTGGTTGCCATTTGTGGCAACAGGTTCAACGAAGAGGTTGCAAGATGCTCGTATGCAAGCACTTCGCCATCGAACGGCTGTGATATGTTGTGCCATGCCTGGTCGATAAGTCCAAGACCTACCTGACGTATGCAGTTGTAACCGGCTTTGAAGTTACGTGCCTCGTCGGTCTTTTTCAGAAGTTCTTCGGGGATTGTCTCGCCTGTCTTGTAATGGAAAGCAAATGTATTGAGAAACTCTTTGCGTGTGGTGAAATTTTCCATTATCTGTGAAGGCAGTTCTACAAAATCCCATAACACCTCGGGGCTGCAAAGGCTCTTGTATGTCACGTCTGAGAAGATGCCGTGCAGGCAGTGTCCGAATTCGTGCAGCAGTGTATTCACTTCGTCTATAGTGAGCAGAGCCGGCTTGTCGGCTGTCGGTTTTGTCGCATTTGTCGTAAGAGTAACATGAGGACGGTGGTCTGTGCCGTTGTTGTCCTTGTATTGTCCTTTGATTGAATCCATCCATGCACCGGAGCGTTTACCTTTGCGCGGGAAAAAGTCGCAGTAGAGCAGGGCAAGATAACGTCCGTCGAAGTCGTAGACCTCGTAAACCTTCACATCGGGATGGTATACGGGTATATCCTCGTTCTTGCGGAATGTGATTCCGTAGAGACGCGTCGCAAGATTGGTTATTCCGTGGAATACATTGTCGAGCGACAGGTAGGGGCGCAGTATCTCGTCGTTGATGTCGTGCTTCTTCTGTTTCAGTTTTTCGGAGTAGTAGAGGAAATCCCACGGCATCATCTCGAACTCATTGCCCTCTATTTCGTGTGCGAGCGCCTTTATTTCGTCCACTTCGCGGCGGGCGGTGGGCAGATAGGACCATGTGAGACGGCCAAGCAGAGAGAAGACTGCATCGGGGGTCTGTGCCATGCGTCCCGAAGTTATGTAATCGGAATATGTGGCATATCCGAGAAGATTGGCAAGTTCGAGACGTGTGTTTACTATCTGAACCACAATTGCACGGTTATCGTACTTGTCGCCTTTTGCTCCGAGCGAACTGTATGCCATGTAAAGTTCCTTTCGCAATTCGCGATTGGTGCCGAAACTGAGAAATGGTATGTAGCTGGGACGATGGAGAGTGAATATCCACCCCTCTTTACCTTGCTCTTTTGCTGCCTCTGCAGCTGCTTCAATTACACCTTCGGGTAAGCCTGCAAGCTGCGAGGAGTCAGTTATATGCAGTGTATAGGCATCGGTCTCGTTCAGGGTGTTCTCCTGAAATTTCAGTTCCAGTTTATTGAGAGCCTGAGTCAGTTCGCGATACTTCTCTTTCTGTTCGGGAGTGAGATTGGCACCGGCACGTTCGAAACTCTTGTAGGTTGTCTCAACAAGTCTGCGCTGTTCGCCCGTGAGTTCTTCATTGTTCGATTCGTACACTTGCTTTATTCTCGCAAACAGCTGTTCGTTCAGATAGATATTGTTATTGTGCTCCGTAAGAAGTGTGTATGCCTCTTCGGATATCTTCTGCAATTCGGCGCTATGGCACGAATTCATATATGTACCGAGAACACTTGATACGCGCGAAAGAATCTCGCCACATTGATCGAGAGCGTGTATCGTGTTTTCGAAATCGGGTGCTTCGCCATTGTTTGTTATTGCTTCTATTTCCTCAACCTCTGCCTTGATGCCTTCGTTTATGGCAGGCAGTATATGATGCAATTCTATCTTGTCGAATGGAATTGCTTCGAATGGGGTGGTATATTGTGTCAAAAACGGATTGTCCATCTCTATTACTTATTATAGGGTAGTTCTATAAAAAATGCACGCGCTCACGCGACTGACTTGCAAAGATAGTCAATTGTATCGTGTTTATCAAGCGGGCTGTATATTTTCCGACCATTTTTCGTTCATTTCGATTTGTGCGTGTGAATACAACAATGCAGTCGTGTGAATTTCTGTTAGCAGTATCGGTTTTATGTTTTTTTCAAAAAAAGGTGTCAACAGCTATATTATCATGAAAAAAACCTCTTTCTTTCTTTTATTCAAAAAAAAATGATAACTTTGCGAATCTTAAAAGAAAAACAACAATTTAATAAAGAAAAACATAGAAAATGGAAAAGAAATTTCCCGTATACGACAAACTCGATTTGCCTCAGATAAATAAAGATGTGTTGAGCGAGTGGGAGGAAAATGATATATTCACAAAAAGTATGACAGAGCGCGAAGGTGCGCCCTCATTTGTTTTTTACGAGGGTCCTCCTTCGGCAAACGGTATGCCCGGCATCCATCATGTGATGGCACGTGCCATAAAGGATACATTCTGCCGATTCAAGACCATGAAGGGTTTCCAGGTGAAGCGCAAGGCAGGATGGGACACCCACGGACTTCCCGTTGAGCTCGGTGTAGAGAAGAAATTGGATATCACCAAAGAGGATATAGGCAAGAAGGTTTCTGTAGACGACTACAACCGTTGTTGCCGCGAAGAGGTAATGAAGTATACAAAAGAGTGGGTAGACCTTACCCGTCGCATGGGTTATTGGGTTGACCTCGACAATCCATACATCACATATGAGAACAGCTACATAGAGACTCTCTGGTGGTTGCTCAAACAACTTTACAACAAAGGTCTGCTCTACAAGGGCTACACAATCCAGCCCTATTCACCTGCAGCAGGAACCGGCCTCAGTTCGCACGAGCTCAACCAGCCAGGATGCTACCGTGATGTAAAGGACACAACGGCAGTGGCACAGTTCCGAATGCTCGACCCAAAGCCCGAAATGACAGAGTGGGGCACACCTTGCTTCATCGCATGGACAACCACTCCCTGGACATTGCCTTCGAATACAGCACTCTGTGTAGGACCCAAGATAGATTATGTCGCAGTGCAGACATACAACAGCTATTCGGGAGAGCCTATAACCGCCGTTCTTGCAAAGGCATTGCTCGCCACACACTTCAACCCCGAGGGAGCAACACTGCCTCTCGACTCATACAAGCAGGGCGACAAGATTGTTCCATACAAGATTGTAGGCGAGTATAAAGGCACTGATCTTGTCGGAATGCACTACGAGCAGCTCTTCCCCTGGGTGAAACCCGTAGTGAAAGAAGAGGATGGCACCATCCGTCCCTCAGACGACGCCTTCCGTGTGATTCCCGGAGACTATGTTACCACAGAAGACGGTACCGGTATCGTGCACATTGCTCCCACATTCGGTGCAGACGACGCATTCGTTGCAAAGGCAGCCGGAATCCCCTCACTCTTCATGGTTAACAAGAAGGGAGAGACACGTCCTATGGTCGATTTCCAGGGACGTTTCTGGCCCATCGAAGAACTCGACGAGGATTTTGTGAAAAATTGTGTCAACGTTGAGCTCTATTCTGCATACGCAGGCGCTTACGTAAAGAATGCCTACGACCCCAAATATACTGTCAATGGCAGATTCGACGAGAAAGCCGCAGCGAAAGACGAGACACTTGACATCCGGCTCTGTATGTGGATGAAGCTTCAGAACAAAGTATTCAAGATTGAGAAGCACACACACAACTATCCCCACTGCTGGCGTACAGACAAACCTGTGCTTTACTATCCTCTCGACAGCTGGTTCATCAAAGCGTCTGCTATGAAAGAGCGCATGTCGGAACTCAACAAGAGCATCAAATGGAAACCCGAATCTACAGGAACGGGACGTTTCGGCAAATGGCTCGAAAACCTCAACGACTGGAACCTTAGCCGTAGCCGTTATTGGGGTACACCGCTTCCCATCTGGACAAGCGAAAGCGGAGAGGCTATCTGCATAGGCTCAATAGAGGAACTCTACAACGAAATAGAAAAGGCTGTTGCTGCCGGCATCATGCCAAGCAACCCCTACAAGGATAAAGGATTCGTTCCCGGCGACTACAGCCGCGAAAATTACGAAAAGATTGATCTTCACCGCCCCTACGTCGATGACATTAAGCTCGTTTCATCGACAGGCGAAGTGATGACACGCGAACTCGACCTTATAGACGTGTGGTTCGACTCAGGTGCAATGCCTTACGCACAGATACACTATCCCTTCGAGAATAAAGAGGCACTCGACAACGGCTCAATCTATCCTGCCGATTTCATTGCCGAAGGCGTTGATCAGACACGCGGATGGTTCTACACCCTGCATGCAATCGGAACAATGGTATTCGACAGTGTTGCATACAAGACTGTAATTTCAAATGGACTTGTACTCGACAAGGATGGCAACAAGATGTCGAAACGTCTCGGCAATGCCGTTGACCCCTTCGGTGCAATAGAGCAGTATGGTAGCGATGCTTTGCGCTGGTACATGATTACTAACTCTGCACCATGGGACAACCTCAAGTTCAACGAAAAAGGTGTCGACGAAGTCCGTCGCTCATTCTTCGGAAAACTCTATCAGACATACAGCTTCTTCACAATGTATGCAAACGTTGACGGATTCACATTCTCTGAGCCCGAAATACCCGTTGCGGAACGCCCCGAACTCGACCGTTGGATAATCTCCGAACTCAACTCCTTGACTAAAGAGGTGAATGAATCACTCAACGATTATGAGCCCACAAGAGCAGGACGTCTCATCCAGGATTTTGTAATCGACAACGTAAGTAACTGGTATGTTCGTCTTAGCCGTAAGCGTTTCTGGGGTTCAGAGATGAGTAAGGACAAACTCTCGGCATATCAGACTCTCTACACCTGTCTCGAGACTGTTGCACGACTTATAGCACCATTTGCACCTTTCTATGCAGAGCGTCTCTACAAAGACCTTACAAGCGTAACCGGGGCTGAATACTCATCGGTACACCTTGCTACATATCCCGAATGTGGCGAAACAGAGAAAGAGCTTGAATACCGTATGAAACTTGCACAGCAGATATCGTCAATGGTTCTTGCACTTCGCAAGAAAGAGCAGATTATTGTGCGTCAGCCGTTGCAGAAGATCGCTATTCCCACAACAGACGAAACCATGAAAAACCGCATTGAGGCTGTGAAAGCACTCATCCTCAGCGAGGTGAACGTAAAAGAACTTGAGTTTGTTGAGGGAGACGGCATCCTTGTGAAGAAAATCAAGTGCAACTTCCGTACAATGGGCAAGAAATTCGGCAAACTGATGAAGAGTGTCAATGCAGCTGTTACAGAGATGACTCAGGAGCAGATTGCAGCACTCGAAGCGAACGGAAGCATCACCCTCAATGTAGAAGGTACTGATGCACTCATAGAGATTGCAGATGTAGAGATATTCAGCGAGGATGTTCCCGGATGGACAGTAACCAACGAAGGTGCGCTCACTGTTGCACTCGACGTTGAGGTTACAGAAGAGCTCCGTCAGGAGGGTATAGCACGCGAGATTGTCAAGAATATACAGAATATGCGCAAAGAGAGCGGACTCGACATTGTCGACCGCATTGCAGTGTGCATTACAAAGAACGCAGTGAGCGATGATGCAGTAAACAAATTTGCCGAATATATCAGCAACCAGGTACTTGCCGATTCTTTGCAGATTGTAGACTCTGTAGAGAATGGCGTTGCTGTCAATCTTGACGACACCACCATCAGTATCAGCATAAACAAAGCATAACTTTAACATTTATATACTATGGCAGAAAAACTTCGATATTCTGATGAGGAACTTGAAGAGTTCCGCGCAGCAATTAACGCAAAACTTGAACTTGCAAAGAGAGATTACGACCAAATGATGAGAAGCCTTCGCAACGAGGATGGTAACGATGTGGCAGATACATCGCCCACATACAAAGGTCTCGAAGATGGCAGTTACACATCATCGCGCGAGGAACTTATGCAGTTGGCGCAGCGTCAGGCAAAATTCATACAGGGGCTTCAGGGGGCTCTTATCCGTATCGAGAACAAGACATACGGAATTTGCCGCGAAACAGGCAAACTTATCCCCAAAGAACGTCTGATGGCAGTACCTCACGCTACATTGAGTATCGAGGCTAAAATGGCCGGAAAGAAATGATGCAAAATCTAAAGAAACGTGCTCTTCTGCCTGCAACAATACTTCTTGTGGCAATAGTGGCAGACCAGATAATTAAGTTCGCGGTAAAGCTCTCGATGTTCAAACACGAGAGCATCCGCGTCTTAGATTGGTTCTACATCTATTTTGTCGAGAACAAGGGTATGGCATTCGGAATGGAACTGTTCGACAAGATATTCCTGACAGGCTTCAGGATGGTGGCAGTGATATTCATATGCTATTATCTTTTTAAGATAATAAAAAACCAGAAATTCCCTATCGGCTATGTGGTCTGCGTGGCATTTGTGCTTGCAGGTGCAATAGGCAACCTCATCGACTCGATGATATATGGCGAAATATTTACGGACAGCGACGGCAGAATTGCAGAACTGGTACCATTCGGCGAAGGATACGGAGAGTTTCTGCATGGTCAGGTGGTAGATATGTTCTACTTTCCTCTCTTCGGCTTCGACTGGCCTGCCTGGATGCCGTTTGTCGGAGGTGAGCACTTCATATTCTTCAGCCCTATATTCAATTTTGCCGATGCTTGTGTCAGCTGTGGCATGATAGCCATTCTGCTCTTCTATGGCAGATATTTGAATATGAGTTTCAAGTAACATGTTTGAAAAGATATTATTGAGATGAAATATTTATCACATTTGCTTCTTGCAGTGCTTTTTATCCTTGTCTCCTGTCAGGTGAAACTTCCGGAAGGAATCATCCAGCCCGACAGGATGGAGAGTCTGCTGTATGACTACCACATGGTACAGGCATTGAGTTCAGAGGCAAATGCTTCGGCAGAGTACCACAAGAAACTTTACCACGAATATATCTTTAAAAAGCATGGAGTGGACAAGGCTCTGTTCGATTCTTCGCTTGTGTGGTATACTCGACACCCTGCGTATATGACACAGATATATGCCAATCTTCAGGAGAGACTCGACAATGAACTTGCAATAATGCAGGACGAAAGAGCCGTAGTACAGAAGAGCAAACAGGTAGACGTAGACGTAAATGCCGACACACTGGAACTGTGGACAGGAAAAGAGGTACAGAGACTCACCTCTTCGGCTATGAACAATCTGTTGAACTTCTCCTATTCATCCGATTCGGCATTTGTGGCAGGAGACAGTGTCGTACTTACACTCAACACCCGTTTCTTCACTGAAAAGCCGAGAGAACAGAAAATCGTAGCGGCAATTGTTATTAAATATGAAGACAATTCAGTCACAAGCAAAGTAGAGGAGATTGAATCATCCGGTATTTTTGCATTGCAATCGGCACGGGACTATGATAAGACCATAAAAGGTGTAAATGGTTTTATCTATTACTCCGACACAGACTCTACGGCGACATCAGGAACAATACTCAGCGGACTCTCTCTTCGCCGTATCCATCCTCCCGTAATTGAAGAAGATGAATAGTAAAGGAATATTTGCCACACACAGGCTCTACGAAGAGAGCACACTTGTTGCAAAAAATATGGTTGTTGAGTGTGGGGCAGGGGGCATTGTTGCCATATACCCTTTCGAAGAAGAAAAGCACTCAATGCTGTGGTACGATGCAATTGTGCTCACTAAATCCGATTGCCGGAAGATAACTTTCAAAGATGCAGAAGATTTCTTCACTTTTTTAGAATCAGTGCATCCGCTTGACAAGATTGTTCCTTACGGTATAAACTGCGAAAAAGAGTGCTGCATGGTAACAAAATTGAGCAAATAGAGCATAAAAAATAAAATTTCTTCAAATTTTCTTCCAAAATATTTGCAGATACAAAAAAAAGCTGTACCTTTGCATCGGTTTTGAGAAACACACGCGCTGTTAGCTCAGTTGGTAGAGCAATTGACTCTTAATCAATGGGTCCAGGGTTCGAGTCCCTGACGGCGTACAGAAAGAGACGACAAAAGAAATTTTGTTGTCTCTTTTCTGTTTATTATGATAATTCTGTCAAGTTTCAATAAATTTAAGTATCTTCGCAAAATGGAATAATTTCTAAAATTTATAATATGAAACTGACAAAATTATTGATCAACGCTCTGTTACTCTGCTTTGCTCTGTCTCCATGCTTTGCGCAAAGCAACGACGTGGATGAGATAACAGGACGTGCAAAGAAAAAAAGAGTTCTTGGTCCCATCACATGGCTCAAGGACGGTGAAGGTTACAGTACACTTGAGTGGAACAGCAAGGTAGGTGCCAACGATGTTGTCCGCTACGAGGCTAAGGATGATGCACGCAGTGTGCTTATACCTGCCGAGAAGTTTATCGACAAGGCTACAGGCAAGGCCATCGGTGTAAGCTCTTTCCAATGGTCAGAGGATAACAGCAAAATCCTTATCTTCAACAATACCAAGCGTGTATGGCGCTACAATACCCGTGGCGACTACTGGGTGCTCGATCTTACAAACGGCAATCTTCGCCAGATAGGTAAAGATAAGCCTGAGTCGACATTGATGTTTGCGAAATTCTCGCCCGACGGCAAGAAGGTTGCTTACGTTTCTTTGAACAATATTTATGTGGAGGATGTGGAGACCGGAAAAACCACTACACTCACCAGCGACGGATGCGACTACATTGTGAACGGTACATTTGACTGGGTGTACGAAGAGGAGTTCTACTGCCGCGACGGATTCCGTTGGAGCCCCGACAGCAAGTATATCGCCTATTGGCAGTCAGACACAAGAGGCACAGGCACATTCTACATGATCAACAACATCGACTCAATCTATGCCGAGCCTATCCCCCTTCCTTATCCAAAGGCAGGAACTACAAACTCGGCAGTAAAGGTAGGATATGTATCTGCCGACGGCGGAGCCACACAGTGGATAGCAATCCCCGGCGACCCACGTAACAACTATATTCCCCGCATGGAGTTTATCCCCGGCACAAACAAGCTCTTCATACAGCAGCTTAACCGTCCTCAGAATACCAACAAGGTGTGGATTGCCGACATAGACAATTCAAAGCTCGAAAATATCTTCGAAGACAAGGACGAAGCATGGCTCAACACCAACGACAATATCCAGTGGTCAAAGAACAACGAGTACTTCACATGGGAAAGCGACCGCAGCGGATGGCGTCAGCTCTATTTCGTTCGTGCCGACGGTAAGGAGATAAAACCCATCACCAACGGTGAGTTCGACATTGTACGTCAGGTAGGAATCGACAAGCAGAAAGGTTATGTATATTACATCACAACCATGACCAACTACACTCAGCGTTATCTCTACCGTTCGAAACTCAACGGCAAGGGCAAGCCCGAACTCATGAGCCCCGTATCGCAGCAGGGACAGCACAGCTACAATATGTCTCCGACCGGAAAATGGGCTATTCACACATTCGGAAGCTCTACAACGGCTCCCATCGTTACAATGGAGAAGTTCCCCGAAGCAAAAGTAGTCCGTGTTATCCAGGATAACGTAGAGGCACAGGAGAGATTCAACAAAATGAACCTCACTCCCAAAGAATTCATCAAGCTCGACCTCGGTTACATCACACTCGACGCTTATATGATTAAGCCGAAAGATTTCGATCCTTCAAAGAAATATCCTGTCATCATTGATGTTTACGGAGAGCCCGCAGGTTCTACGGTACAGGACAACTGGACAGGTGGCGATATTGCTACTCACCGTCAGGCTGACAAGGGCTATATCATGGTCAGCATTGAGAACCGTGGTGCAAACGTTCCCCGTGGTCGTGAGTGGAGAAAGTGCATCTACAAACAGATTGGAATACACAACTCTGCCGACCAGGCTGCAGGCATCAAGAAAATGGGCGAGATGTTCCCCTTCATCGACATGGACCGCATCGGTATCACAGGATGGAGCGGTGGTGGTTCAACCACATTGCAGTGTATGTTCCGTTATCCCGAAATATTCAAGACAGGTATTGCTATTGCATTCATCTCTCATCAGAAGCTCTACGACAGCGTATATCAGGAGAGATATATGAATACTCCCCAGAACAACCCAGAAGGTTACGAGGAGACAGCTCCTGTAAAATATGCAAAGAATCTGAAGGGTAATCTGCTGCTCATTCACGGAACAGGCGACGACAATGTTCACTACCAGAACCTCGAACTTCTTGTTGACGAGCTTGTGAAGCACAAGAAGATGTTCCACATGATGGCTTATCCCAACCGTTCGCATGGTATCTACGAACGCGAAGGTACTTCTCAACACCTGCAGATGCTCCGCGAGAAATATTGGGAGGATTACCTCCCTGCAGGAGGCAGATAGGTCTATCTCTGATATTATACAAAATGGAGTCGAACGCATTATGTTCGACTCCATTTTGTATAATCGGTTTTCAAATTATTACTGTCCGGTAAAAATTACTAATTGTTTTTGGCTAAACAGTATTTATTTAATGGCAGTTTGTAGTTATATTGATTTAAACAAAGTTTACGTTCT
>JAZNKR010000159.1:0-11880 GCA_045578665.1 Bacteroidaceae bacterium
GTGAATATAATCCTTGCAGCGGCTGCATATAACTTCAAAAGAGCTATGAAAGCTCTTTTATTACTCATGCAAAAAATCAGAGAAATCCTAATTACTGATAGAATTTCTCTGAAAATGAATTTTTAAGGGACGACTATATATGCTGTTACTCGTAATATCTCCATTATAAATGCGGATAAACAGAGGAAACATCTACGAACTGCTATAGTAAAATGCCATTCAGAAGGATAAGGATTGAAAAAAGTTTGTAGTACCCAAAGCCACAATTGAAAAGCGGCAAATGACTGACAGACAAAAGAATCATCTGATGATAAGCAAAGTTGGGTTAAATACCGTTTACTAGAGCTGATATATAAAAAGTTCGCGGTAGCACCGACATTGTCGGTGCTACCGCGATAAATGTTCAGTGGTTAGATTATTTTGTTTGCAATAAAATTTAAACAGCTTCTTATGTCATATACTACTGACCATGAACCTATACATATATAGTCATGTGGTTAAAGGATATGCAAAAGCAAAATTCACAATATTCCCTGTGAAATTATTGCAGATTATCAGCGTTTGAAATGGGCTACACCGGAACAGCGTGCCAATTATACTTGATGATTACGGCATACATTGGGAGGATATCGATGAAGATTTAGAAGCCATATAACGGCGATGTTAGTTTATCGCCGCATTATATACCTCTATGTAGTCGGACTGTAGTCTAGCCTTAACCCAGTTTTTGAATTGTTCAAGTGTGACCATGCTCATCAATGTATCTGTATTCACCTTGATAATGATACTAGGTGATACCTTGTGGCTGTCAATGGCTACATGGGCACCTTGCCCAATATATAGGTGCTTTATTTCGGGGTATATGGCCGCAATCTCATCAGCTATCTGCGTATATGGCAATTCTTCTTTTTTCGCAGCATTGAGTTCATTTCTCAAGTGCCCGATGGTTGACTCATATTGTTCTATTTTAGAATCCAGCCTTTCATATACACCCTTGAATGTTTCCTCGCTGCCCTGCCGGTTGTGAGTGATGTATTCCTTTATTATTATTTGCTCTTCACTGATACCGTGCTCTTTGGCATACACATATAGATTGTTCCTTACGTTATCGTTTAGGGTTTCTCCTGTCATGAAGATTTTGAGTACAGAGCCATCCTTATGGTCAATTTGGTAGTCGTATATAAAGCTGTTTCCAATCGAACGGTGTGCTTCAATAAACCTTGAAACCTTCTTGTCGAAATTATTCTGCTTGACCAGTACAACGGCCGACCAAATGCTCGGTATCAGAAATACAATAATCAGAAGAGTTGTCATCTTCTGTGTCTTCAATCCAAATCCTTGGTCTGTATATTCTGTTTTCTTGAAACCGAAATACCGTACGAGAATATATGTAGACATTGTGATGAATAGGCAATTGATACAGAACAGATAGAGCGCGCCGAGGAATGCTATGAAGTTACCTGACGCCAATCCGTATCCGGCTGTACACAGCGGTGGCATCAGTGCAGTTGCAATGGCTACCCCTGAGAATACAGTTCCCTTTTCTTTCCTGCACTGTTCGAAGATGCCGGCAAAGCCTCCGAACAGGGCAATCATCACATCAAATATAGTGGGGCTTGTCCTCGCAAGTAGCTCTGTAGGGTTACTGAGACTCAGCGGTGTGATTGCAAAGTAAAGCAATGAGACGATGAGGCTGATTGAGACCATGACAAGAAGGTTCTTGCCCGAATATTTCAAAAGGCCGATGTCGTTTATTCCAAGTCCAAGACCCAGGCCGAATATTGGGCCCATGAGGGGAGATATAAGCATGGCTCCAATGATGACGGGGGTAGAATTTACATTCAGACCCACAGATGCAATAATAATTGCAATAGCAAGAATCCATGCATTTGGCCCCTTGAATTCCACATTGTTTCTTATGGAGCGTTCTGCTGCATCAGTGTCGATATGTGTATCTGTATCTGCAACTTCGCGAATCAGTTCTGTTAATCTTTTTAAAACGTTCATAGTAATGTTTTCTTCAATGTTGCAAAAATAGTTATTTTTTTGTTATTCGGATAAGTTCTGTAAGTTTTCAGCATTTCCCGTTGCAGGGAAAATAGTTCGGGGGTATCGAACTTTAAGCATTTGTTGAGCACGTTTCCATCTCTGTCGAGCGTCTCGTAGTGTGGAATGCTTGCGAACTGATTTGAAGCAAAAAGACGGGCAAGACGACAGGTCTGATGCTTAAAACTTGCCGATGTCTGCAAGAAATGCGGTAAATAGCATGCTGATGACAAACTTGCCTTGTCGATAGGGCATTGCTTGTTCAAGGATAACAGCGGTCCTCCTTGTCCGGTATATAGAAACCGCGGTTGCAGTGCAACCGCGGTTAATGTTCAGGGGGTGGGGTTATTTTACCTCTTTTACGATTACCTTCTTATTGTTGACAATGTAGATGCCGGGAGCGGTTATCTTCTCAATCTTGCGGCCGGTGAGGTCGTAGATGGTATTTGCTGTCTCCTCGGCTTCAATCTCTTCGATGCCTGTCGAAGCGTCGTAGTAGAGCTTGAATGTAGTGGCGCTGTTGCTTGAACCGGGCAATGCCTTGATGTTGATTTCGAACGGTGCCATTGTGCCGGCCTGTGTAGCCTTGTTGTACTTGTCGTTGCTGCCTTTGATGTAGGTGCTAATCTTGTAGTCTGTTCCTACATACGATGCAACAAGATAGTCGGTAGAGAAACTCTCTTTGCTGCTTGTCTCAATTGTTACATTCGATGCTGTGGCAATGATGCTCTCTCCGTTGGCAACTGCGAACATGGGGGTGTTCTTTGCAAATTCGGTGTATGCCAATGTGAGGGTATTAACATCGTCCACTTTGCCGAATGTGGCGGGCATTGCGGTTGTTACCTTGTTTGTGGGTACGAACGGCAGCATGATGGCTCTTATGCCCTCGCCTTCAGTATTCTCGTCGGTGTAGGTTATGTCGGTGGCTGTGAAGCTTTCGGGAATGTAATATACCGATTGGTTGTTGATGTTCATAGCCTTGCACACACCGTTCTTATCCACTACGTTGCTTCCGGCTGCTGCGGCACTTTCGGCGTCGAGGCTTGTGTAGTAGATGGTGTTGCTTGCACCTGACTGCTCTTTGCTCTTCTCTATTATGAGGGCTGCATTGGCTGTTGTTCTGAGGTCGACATACGAAGTTGTGGTTGCCCCGCCAACATAAATGTTGCTCTCATCGGTCGCGGGCTTGCCATAAACTATTCTGCCGTAGCTGTCGCCGTTGGTTGATGCAAGGAGGGCGATGTCGCTCTTGAATGCCTCCACAAGACGGTAGTAGTTTGCTTTTGCGTTAAGTTTGGGGTAGGTGCCTGTGCCGAAGATGTAACTGCTGCCGTTACCGATGGTAAATGCCAATTTGGCAGTGTCGAGCGAGAGAGTGTAGGGCTGTGCCTCGCCTCCACCCATAGCCTCAATGTTTGAAGTGCCGAAGATGGCGCAACCGCTGCCGGCATTGAATATGTAGTATTCGTTGGCATTGCCGGTGGGGATGAATGCCCACAGCATGTAGTCGTCTGCCTCTTCGATGGATGTTTCGGTGTGCATAATGTAGTTGAGGTATCTTTTTGTCGAACGCTCAACGCTGAGGTACTTGTCGCTCTCGTTATACTGCAAGTAGTACCATGTGATGCCGTTGCTGATGTCTGCCGACGGGTAACGGGGTATTATTGCGTATGCAGCGACGACTGCTTCTGTTGCAGTCTGAAGTTTCTCTGCTGCCGAAGCATAGTCCTCGATGTTCTCGGTAGAGAGTATGCTCGCTGCGTTGCCATTCTCTGCTATGAGTCTCTTGACAAGGTCGCTGAGGTTATCGCTCTTGGCTATTACTCCTTCGTTGAATACATAGTTGCCGTTGGCAAGTTCGTTGGCGTCCAAAACATCGGATATTATGCTGTCTGCTGCTGCAATGGCATCTGTCAGCAGTTTGGTGTCGTGGGCTGTCTGGTTATCCTCGACTCTTCTGATAATCCACCAGCTGTCTTGCGATGTGTATGCCTTGCCTTCGATGCTGTTGTCGCTGTTGTATCCTATGCAGGAGCCGTGAACATTGTCGAGCTCCATGTAGTGGTAGCCGTTCTCCAGCGATACGATGCGGAACTTGGCTGCATTGGTTGCACTTGTAGTGGTGGTTGCAGGGTCGCCACCGGGCATGCTTGCAATGTAGATGCCGTTCTTGCTCTTGATGCAGTAGAGGCTGTCGTCCTCTGTCTCAAATGCCCACTTCTTGTTGTTCTGCGAATTGCCGCCCTTCTCTGACTTGAGTACCGAACCCGATGCGCTGAGCGATGTTGTGGTATTGCTCTTGGGGATGATTGTGTAGAAGTCGAGGGGATTGATCTTTATCAAAGCATTGGATTTGTATATATTCTCCAACTCCTCATCGATGAGAGTAAGGTAATCGCCAAAGGTATGTGCGCTCTGGTCGTCGTTGTTGATGGCAGCCTGTGCCGAATCTTTCAACTGGTTGAGACGCACCATCTTGCCGGGGCGGTAGCTTCCCACCTTTGTGCCGTTTTTGTCGGTGTTCTTCACATAGTGGTCGGTTACTTTGAGGGCATATTTGAGGGCCTCTTTCTGTGCGCTTTCGCCTGTCTCGGCATAGGGCTTGAGAACCACTTCGTCGCCGTCGCCTTCGGCTGCAACAATCTTAAGACCGGGGTCGGTAGCAAGCTCTTCGGGGATGGTGAACTTGTACTTGTTGGACAGCGCCTTGTATTCGCCCTTGCCGTTGTAGACCTTGAAGCCTACCGCGCCTGTGCCTTTCTCTATGATGATGCTCTTGCCTACTTTGGTGTAACTATATCCGATGGCTTCGGGTGCGGTCTCGCGGTTGTAGTATGTGTACTGTCCCACATCGCCGCACTGGCCTACAGCGTAGTCGCTTTTGAGTTTGTTGCCGCTGCCGCCGTCAGTTCTTGCGATGGGTTCTATGCGGTCCTCGATGAACTCGATGGCAGGAGCCTTGCGGCTGTATGATGCCATCTTCTTGAGTGTCTTGTCTATCATCGCTTGTGTGACGGTAAGGTCGTGGTTTGTATTCTCCTTGCAGGCAAGCTGCTTCATCTGGTGGAAGAATCCCCACACCTTGAAGAAGTTTGTCAGGTCCATGTCTGCGGCCTCGCAACACTTCTCGGCAAAGTGAAGGATGTCCTTGTTGCCCTGTACGTGGGTGGGCGAGGGGTCGATGCCGTCTTCGCGCAGCAGAGCGAACAGTTTGGGGTAGAACTCAGTGTCGTTGCCGGCCAAGTGGAAGTAGAGATACAGCTGCCACCACATTCTCATCTTCACCTCTCCCAGGATGGTGGGCCATGCCTTACCCTCTGCATAGTCGTGGAAGAGTTTGCCGATGGTGTCGCCGCGCGACATGTATTTGCCCATCTTGTGCATTGTGAGGTTGGCATAGAAGTTGGCGCTGAATTCGCTTGTACCCATAACCTCTATAGAAGCCTGGTTGAAGTGGCCTACCTCATGTCCGGGGCCCCACACGTTGTCGTGGTTGGACATAAGATTGTTGAAGTTGAGTATCTTGTATATCTGCTTTACATGGTACTGTGTGCGGTATGCAGTAGATGCCATGTAGGTTTTGTTGTCGTCGAGGGTAATGGCACAGTGGAGGTTGTTGAACTTCACTCCATATATGCCTTTGTCCCAGCCCATAATCTCGTGGTCCCAGCGTAGCATGTCGTCCCACCAGTTGATGGCGTCGGTGATGGTCTCCCGGCAGCAGTTGCTTGCTGTTATCCACTGTCTCTCCATGTGGTAGATGTTGCGGTCGCCCTTTACCTGAATCACGGGGTGAGTGGCAAGGTTGCGTGTGATGTCGCGCCAGTCCTCATCGGTGTGCACGCCCTTCTCGAAGAAGCCGTTTACGATACCGTTCTCAATGTGAATCTTTATGTTGGGGTAGTCGGCGAGCACCTTGCCGCTGTCGTGTGTGTTTACATCGTAGCGCACGAAGAGGGTGGAGTTATTGAAACTTACAGGGATGATGTTGAGACCCACCTTAAGCGTGTCGAGCGTGCCGCTTGTGTTTGTGCTGAGCACCTCTTCGAGTCCGAGGAATGCACCATCCTTTATTTCGCCCTCAACGAACACATAGATAAGTTCGTGTCCGTTGGCGTAGATGCCGGTGGGGTTGTTGAGCCTTGAATATTGGTTGGTCTGTAGTTTCTTGTACCACTTGTCGGCGTCGGAGTATGCCTTGTACTCTCTCACACGGAACTCCTTCTCGCGCTTGCCCCATGTGCTGTTCTTTATCTTCAGTGCCATGTTCTGCATATCTTCGGGCAGCTCTTTTACGGCCTCAAGGAGCTCGCTGTCGCTCATGGCTGCGTACTCTGCCTTAAGCTCGCTGCACGAGCGGTCGGTGAAAATCTCGGAAAGCACGCCGTTGTACTTCTCGGCGTTGTTGATTATCTGCTGCTTGCCGTAGAAGATTTCCTGCTGTTCGGTAAGTACATCGATGCTTACGCCTGCATCCTCGAATACCCATTCCGAAGATTCGGGCTCTGTTGCAGACGGAGTCCATACTACCAACTGGCTCGATGGGCTTGCGTGGAAGCAACGTGTTCCGTTGGACGATGTGAAGATGTTGTAGAATTTCTTGTCCTTCGCGTGGTTCTTGATGAAGAACTCCTTGGGTGTGTCTGCCATTCTGAAGAGCTCGGACATCTGTGTGGCATACTGTATGTACTTGCCGGTGAGTCCGTTCTTGATGTAGACGCTGTTGCTGCCTGCTTTTTCGAGAATCCACATCTGGTCGTAGGCGTTGTCGCTCTTCGTCATGGTCTCGATGATGTTAGTCTTGTAGTTGGCAGCCATGCAGTGATAGCCTCTTCCGGCATTGAGAATGCGGTAGACTTTTCCGGGTTCGGGTTCAACATACTGCCCCCATGCAAGGGCACAGCATAGCAATGTTGCCAGTGTCGAAAGTAATAGTTTTTTCATATAAAGTAGTTTTTAGTTGGTTGCAAAGTTTGCAAAACCTTTTAGAAGCTGTTTGAATTTTATTTCGGAATTATTTGAGAGCTATTTTGAGTAGATTTTCTTTCGCATTTTGCAGGGAATAGCGGGCTATTTCCAAAAAATAAGAAAGAAAAGATGCTGAAATAGACTCGAATAAACCGAAATGAACATCGCAAATATAGAATTATTTTCTAATAAAATTCAAACAGCTTCTTAGAATATTTATAATCTCTTTTTACCCTTTTGAGGCGGACAAATCGTTGACTGTTAGCGATATGTAAAATTATTTTTATATAAATGTGGCGAAAATGATTGCGGCAGCCACTGTCATGCAACCTGCCACAGCTACCGACAGGCTGCTCATTGCACCTTCTATCTCTCCCATCTTCATTGCTTTTGCCGTTCCCATCACGTGCGATGCCGTTCCGATGGCAATGCCTTTGGCTATCGGGTTGGTGATGCCTGTGAGTTTGCAGATGATGTCGCCTGCTATGTTACCGAAGAGTCCTGTGATGACGATGGAAGCTACGGTTATCGACACGTAGCCCGACAGCTCTTCGGCAAGACCTATGCCTATGGCTGTGGTGATGGATTTGGGCAGCAGGGTAACGTATTCGTAGTGGTTGAGCCCGAAGAGCAGTGCCATGATGAAGATGGTGGTGAGGCTTGTGAGCACTCCCGATGCAATACCTATGAATATGGCTGTGCTGTTATTCTTCAGCTGCTTGAACTGCTCGTAGAGCGGGATTGCCAGGCACACCGTTGCCGGGGTAAGCAGGTAGTTTAGGTACTTTGTGCTGTTGTAGTACGATTCGTAGTCGATGCCCGATGCGAGCAGGATGATTATCGTAAGTGCAATTGCTATCAGCAATGGGTTGAATATAAATAAGTTTATGCGGCGTTTGATGATTACGCCCACAAAGTATGCGCTGATGCTGAGTACAATGCCGAAGTATGCCGATTGTGAAATGAATTCTCTCATTTTTTCTGTCGGTTTTTCAGTTTGATGATATATTGGGTAACGTGCCCTGCCACTGCGGTTACCGTAATTGTGCTCAGCAGTGTGATTGCGACGAAGGCGACGAGAAAATCCTGCATCGTCCTCCACGACTCCAACAACCCTACGGCAGGGGCAATGAAGAGCAGCGGCATTATTTCTATAAGGAATTTGCCGGTCTCTTTTATGGCAGACAGCTTCATCCACCCCGTGAGCAGTGCAACGAGAAGCAGCATCATGCCATAGATGCTGGCGGGTATGGGCAGAGGGATTATTCTGTTGAGCAGTTCCCCGACGAAGGTGAATGTGAGTATTATTGTGGTCTGTGCTATGTATTTCATCCGATAAGTGAACGTATGAGGAAATATATTCCGGGGACAATGAGTGATGGCAGCATATTTACTGTCCTGCACTCCTTTATCTTCAGTATCGAGAGTCCTGTACACACAATGAGCACTCCGCCGACAATCGATATCTCTCTGATGAGAGGTTGCGAGAGCACTTCGCCGAAGTTGAGTGTGAGCAGATATATCGATCCCTGCCACAGCAACAGCACAGGAGCTGCGAATATTACTCCTACCCCGTAGGTGGCTGATAGCACTATCGAGGTGACGAAGTCGAGTGTGGCATTGGTGATGAGGAATGTCTCGTCGCCATACAGGGCACTCATCATGGGACCTACTATGGATAGTGTGCCTATGCAATAGAGCAGCACACCGGTGGTGAGACCTTCGGCTGTACCCGAGGCACCTTTCTTGTTAAGTGCCTTTTTCAACCGTTCGTCCAGCTTGAGCATTGTTCCTGCAAGTGAGCCGACGGCAAGGCTGATGATGAACAGTACAGGGAATTCGCTGTCGTTCATTCGGGTGATGGCTGCGTTGAAGCCGAGTGCAAGGCAGGCAAGCCCGAGAGCGTTGAAGAGTGCTGTGCTGTACTCCTCTTTTATACCTTTCTTCAGCAGGGCGCCAATGAGGCTGCCCGCAACTATCGTTGCAGTGTTTATAAGTGTTCCGGTCATGTTCTGGTTATTCTATCGTAGCTTCCAATATTCCCACCGCTGCATCCTTTGTGGGGGTGATGTGCAGTAGCAGTGCGTCTGTCTCTATCTCTTCGGCAGGGTGTACCATGTTGAATTGGTCGCCGGCTGTGCCGAAACTGTCGGTTACGTAGTGCCTGAATTCGTGCCATTTGCCATCTTTGCGGTATTCCATTCTCCACGATGTGGGGTATTTCACTCCGCCGTTGTCGTTGTACCAATATATCGATACGCTCTCTATCTTCTGTCTCTTCTTCAGTGTTATTTCCACTTGCTGCTCTTTGCCTGTCTGCGGCCAGCTTGTCCAACGGGGTATGCTCTTGTCTGCCGAACTTGAGGGATGTTTGCCATCGGCTATGGCTGTCTCGTCGTCGTCCCTGTATGTGTATGTGGCTTTTACGCTGGAGATGTTGCCTTTTAGCATCGGTGTGCTCATGCGGACAGTCTCTGCATCGCGGGCAAACCATGTGTTCATGGCTTTGTCGCCGCGGTTGTTCCATGCATAGTATGGGATAAGGGTGAGTGTGGCAGGCTCTTCCTCGCAGTCGGTGGCTACCGAGGCGGCAACCTCGAGTGCGGGGATGCTCTTCATTATACCTTCCCCGAAAATCTTTACCTTCTCCTTTTCGTCGGTCGAGGGTATGAAGTATTGCGATACGGGGTGCAGGTTGTCGGCAGTCTCGGCGCAATAAACGAGCGGACCGCGTGTAATGCACACCCTGTTGCTGTCGGCTTTCACCCTTTCGTCGGCAATGGAGTAGCGCATGGACATTGGTAGTTGCAGCTCTATCCTGTCGCCTTTGTTCCATTTGCGTCTGATGGGCAAGAATCCGTCAATGGGCTTGTTCTTTATCTCTTTCCCGTTTACTTTGGCAGTTGCACTTGCAGTGCTGCCGTCGATATATCTGTATAGCTCGCCAGCTACGAAACGGTCGCTCGTGCACCATGTGGGAATGCGCATCCACATTGTGAATTCCGTGTTCTCTCTCTCCGGGGTAATTTCTATGGAAACATTCCCGTCAAACGGGTAACCGGTCTTTTGTGCGAGGTGTATCTTGCCGTTTGCAAGCACAATCTCAGTGGTGCTGCCGGCATATAGGGCGCAGAATATGTCGCTGTCGGTGTGTGAATATATCATGCCCGGAATTTGAGGGATGAGACGTGCGAGGTTCGATGGGCAGCAGGCTGTGCCGAACCACGGCGAGCGTCCTGCACGTCCGTGGTTGAAAGTCTTGCGTCCGTCGGCTTCGAGCGGGTTGACATAGAAGAATTTGTTTCCTTCGAGATTTACCCCTGCAAGTACGTTGTTGTAGAGCGAAACCTCCGCAACGTCGATATATTTCGCATTTGCCGACATCAGGAACATACGGTAGTTGAAGAAAACGTTGCCCACTGCCGAACATGTCTCGTCGTATGTATCTTTGTTTGGCAGCAGGTAGTCGGGGCCGAAGCCCTCAATGTTGGGCACAGCTCCGAGTCCGCCGGTGATGTGCATCTTCTTGTCCACAATGTCGTGCCATATTGCTTCCAGGGCAGGAATAAACGTGGTGTCGCCGGTGGTGGCTGCAATGTCTGCCATGCCCGAATAGAGATATGTGGCACGTACCGCATGACCCACAGCTCTCCTTTGTTCGCGTGCGGGCAGATGTTGCTGGGCATATTCGGGAGTGGTTATATTTATTCCGTCGGGGCGGTAGGTTACACCGCGTATGTCAATGAAGCGTTTCGCCATATTCAGGTATAAGGTGTCGCCTGTGACTTGATACATCTTCACAAGGGCGAGCTCTATCTCCTGGTGTCCGGGTGCCTGGTTCACAGGATTGCCGTCGTTGTATGCGCTGTCGCCTTCGAAGAATACTCTGTTTATGTGGCGGGCGCTCTTTTCGGCAATGTCGAGCCATTTGCGCTTGCCGGTGGCGCGGTAATATGCAATGGCACCTTCGTACATGTGTCCCATGTTGTAGAGTTCGTGGCTGAAGAGTACGTTGCTGTATGGTCTTTCGCCGGTGCCCCATCTGTTGCGTGGGTTGTGCAGTTCCTTGCCTACAATGTGGTGCTCGTAGAGATAACCGTCGGGTGCTTGCGCCTCGCCTATGATGTCTATAATATCGTCCATCTGCTTTTCGAGAGTTTCGTCCTTTTCTATGGTAAGAAGGTATGCTGCACCTTCCATCACCTTGAAGAGGTCCGATGATACATAGAAAGCGAGAGGTATCAGTTTCTCACTTTTTTCGCCGCGCAGATAGGCTGCTGTGCGGCGCAGGTTCTCCACGGCAGTCTCTGTCTTGCCCAACGCAAATGGAACGAGTGTTTTTTTCTGTGTCTGTAGGCGTGGAAGCCAGAAGTTGTCGTTGAGTGTTACCTTTTCGAACGAGACAGATGTGAGCGGTTGTTCGCTTTTTTCTATCTTTTGTTGGCAGGATGACAATGCGATAATTGCCACCATTGCTGCCGTCAGCATATTGTAGAGTTTCATCTTGTGTTATTTTTCCACTGCAAAGATACTAACAAACGAGCGAGAAATATCAAACTTGTTTGAATATTTTTCACAGCGAGTGCAGTGTATCTTCGAGATTTACCTCAAAGATAGCGAAAGGCGAAAGAAGAAAAGACGAACTTGCTTGATTTTTTAACGAACTATTGTCATTTATCTTCGATAAAAGAATCTGTTCTCGGTGGTTTGTTCCCATTCAATCAAAAAGAATTTGGAAAATATGAAATAATAGCCTTTTAATAGTTGGGATTATGTGAAAAGGAGTCTCTTAAAAATAGATAATAATTTATTACTGTCCGGTAAAAATTACTAATTGTTTTTGGCTAAACAGTATTTATTTAATGG
>JAZNKR010000160.1:0-2982 GCA_045578665.1 Bacteroidaceae bacterium
CCTTAAGGGCTTAAGCATGTTTACCGGACAGTAATAATATATAAACATAAATTTTGAGGTTGCTCTGTATGAAGCAACCTCAAAATGAATATTATCAAAATATAATTCCGATGTATTTGAAAAGGAATTTCTATTACAAGCTGTCGCCGAAGTCTTTGCGGAATTTCTCGGCGAGCTGCTCCTGCCAGTAACCCTTTTCCTTCAGGCGACCGAAGAAGAAGCGCAGAACTGAAGGCTCTTCCACCCATTCGAGTCCACCGATGAGCTGACGGTTGTCCCAAAGCCATTTAACGCAAACGGCAACATATTTGAGTTGTGAAAGGGTATATACGCGGCGGGGTACTGCAAGGCGCATGAGCTCAAGCTCGGCAAAGGGCTCTGTACCGTCGGGGTTGCGCTGCTCAGATAGTGTTCCACGCTCCATACCTCTGATACCTCCGGCAATGTAGAGGGCTGCTGCGACTGCTCCTGCGGGATATTGGTCGTGGGGCATATCGGGAACGAATGCACCTGCGTTGAGGTGGCAGCCCAATCCGCCTGCGGGAAGAACGACGGGTACTCCGTAGTCGTGGAGCTCTTTCGCAAGGTAGTTGATGAACTCGGGACCCTGGTTGATGTATTCCATGTCGAGGCTCTCGTAAAGACCTTGTGCCATGGCTTCCATTGAACGTACATCCATACCTCCGTATGTGAGGAATCCTTCGTAGAGAGGAATGTATTCCATCATCATTTTTGTGTATTTCTCGTCTTTGCTTGTGATGATACCTCCCTTGGCAAATCCAAGTTTACGTGCCGAGAAGTATATGATGTCGAAATGGTCGGCGAGCAGATGGTAGATAGACTTGATGTCCATATATTTGCAACGTGCCTCGCGTGTCTTCATGAAGTAGACGTTGTCCTGGAGAAGTGATGCGTCGAGTACGCTTATAATCTTGTTGTCGTGGCAGATGTCGGCAACGGCAAGCATGTTCTCAAGAGAAACGGGCTGTCCGCCGATGAGGTTTGTTCCAGCCTCTACACGTACGAATGCTACATTCTCGGCGCCTTTCTCGTTGATTGTCGCGCGGAGTTTTTCAAGATCGAAATCGCCCTTGAAGGGGTCGTCTGTCTGAGGTTTGAGTCCCTTCTCTGCTATGAGTTCTTCTACTGTTCCGCCCATGCGTGTGATGTGGGCTTTGGTAGTTGTGAAGTGGAAGTTCATGAGTGCTACCTGACCGGGCTTAACCAATGCCGATGCGAGGATGTTCTCGCAAGCTCGTCCCTGGTGTGCGGGCAATACGTACTCTGTACCGAATACCTCTTTTACAGCCTCTTTTACACGGATAAATGTCTCTGAGCCTGCGTATGAGTCGTCTGCACGCATTGATGCTGCCATCTGCAGGTCGGTCATACCGTTTACACCCGAATCTGTGAGCATGTCGAGATATATGTCGCGGTTCTGGAGAAGGAATGTGTTGTTGCCCGCCTCCTGAATTTTCTTCAGACGTTCTTCAACCGGGAGAAGTGAAAGCTTCTGAACCATACGCACTTTGTGCATCTCAAGTGGCACCTGATTCTGTGCCTGATAAAATTTTACAGCCATAATTCGATATATTTGATTTTAGTTACTTTTGTTGCCATCATCGGCAATCATTGCCTTTGACCGGTGGCAAAAGTATTATTTGACAATGATATTGCATATACTATTTTTACGGATAAAAATACCTTTTTTACTTTTTAAAAAGAAAAATACCAATTTAAAATACCAATATTACAGAATAATTGAGTAATAATTGTATTTTTGTACCAAATTTACCGACATATATGATAAGGAGAATAGAAAATATTGAACAGTTTAATCGCTTTTTCACTCAACCTACATACCATCCTCAGGTAAGTGTGTGCAATTTGGCTGATGCTGACCCGTCTCTTTTTGAGCCCACAGATTTCGGTATGTACTGTGTTGTGTTGATGGAGGCAGATTTCGGTGAGTTGCGTCTGCGCGATTCGTGTGTGCGCTATCAGGCGGGTACGGCTTTTACCATGAAGCCCGGTCATGTTGTAAGTATGAACCTCGACAGAAATGTGCGCCCAAAGGGTTGGATGCTTGCTTTCCGTCCCGACCTTATCATCAACACAGGGCTTGGAAGGGATTTCTATATGTTCAACTTCTTCGACTATGAGGTATTCGAGGCTCTGAAACTCTTCGAGGGTGAGCGTCGCATCATGTACAACTGCTTCAATACGATTCTTACAGAGTTGCGTGCACCTGATGATGAGTTTACAGGACATATGCTCCGTCTCGGAATAGGCCAATTACTCAGTTACTGCCGCAGGTTCTACGATCGTCAGTTCGATACTAAGAGAGTGAAGGCTTCTGAACTTGTGCGCCAGTTGGATTCGATGCTCGACAGTTATTTGGCTGATGGTAGTGAACTGCCACGGCGTTTCGGTCCGCCAAGCGTGTCGTGGTGCAGCGGCCAGTTCCATTTGTCGGCAAACTATTTCGGTGATGTGGTCAAGCACGAGCTTGGTATAACTGCAAAGGAGTATATACGCAACAAGATTATGGAGAAGGCAAAGTCGTTGCTTGCCGAGCCTCAACTCTCAATCAATATTGTTGCATCGAGGTTGGGCTTCAATTATCCCAACCATTTTACCCGCTTCTTCAGGAATGCTACGGGTATGTCACCATCGGAGTTCCGCAGCAGTCTGTAAAGAATCCTTGTAATTATGGGTGGTTCTATAAATTAGTTAACATAGTTGAAGTTGCTCTCACTCGTTTTGCAATTTGTGAACAAGTTTACATTGCGCTTGTTTAATCGCAACTTTCGAGGCGATTTTTGAGTTTATTTTGAGTAAATTGTTTATTTTTACGATGGCGCAACCTTACTGTTGCAACTGAGTAAAAATGAATAAGATGCCGAAATAAAACAAATGTTCGTATAAGCGAGTGAATAAAAGTTTACTTTTATTTCCAACGAGCGCAAAAGAACTTCGGAG
>JAZNKR010000161.1:0-22428 GCA_045578665.1 Bacteroidaceae bacterium
GGGAGAGAAATGCTGTTTTTTATCATGATTTTCTGCAAGGTTTACATCATAAAGTTACAAATTCTTGCGAAAATAAACAAACTAATGACCATTTAAATTTACTGTAATTCAATATATTATTGGGTTTTTAAGGGACGACTACTTAACGAGCGTATGCGGTTCGACTTGGCGACACTTTTGCCCGAACTTTCATGTAACAAGATAAGATACAATTCACCCGTAAAGGATTTTCTATATTTCATTCCTTACAATTATTCCAAGAATCTGAAATACGATGTGCATCACCCAATGTTATACCGTGTTGGGGGCGAATGTTATTTTGGGGATACCTTTGGAAATGTCGACGATATGGATATATCCATTAGATTGCCGCATGTTCCGCCACGTACATACGAGATTCGTATGATGTGTGAAGGCATAGAAAGTATAATACAGACATATGTCGATGGTGAGATTACCGGAATACCATTTACAATTTACACTTTACCATCAAACACCGGATATTTGGCAGACTCTGTAACGAATGACAATGGTGTTGAAAATGACAAGCAGATGCGCAACATCGGTTGGATGAAATTGCCCGACACCTATCGTATGGTTGATGGTACAATTGCACGTGACGCTTCGCACCACGCTCGGAGAATCCTTACAAGAAAATATCTTGGTCCGGGAGATCATTGGCTAAGAATAAAGAGTGTCGATGAAATGACTGAAGTTGATATTGATTATATTGAACTTGTTCCGCTGCACATCATTAGCGACCCGTTGAAGCCTGAGGATAGACACTAAGTATAATTTTCAAGTGAACGAGCAATACTTTTGAATTGCCGTTTCAGAAATTCGATTTTTATGCGTAAGTTTGCAATTTGTTAGTGTAAACTTAGAAGCTCCATCGCTACTGCATGAAACGTTTGTTTATTATATTTATAATGGGTTTGTTTGCCTCTTTGGTGCCATTGCAAGGTGCATTAGGGGCAGAGGGAGCTGTGGTCAGTCTCCTTACCTGCTCGCCGGGAGATGAGGTATATTCCTTTTTCGGTCATACGGCATTGCGATACCGTAACGAGGCGAAGAGACTGGATTTGGTGTTCAATTATGGTGTGTTCGACTTTCAGACTCCCAATTTTGTAGGCAAATTTGTGCTTGGCGAGACAGATTATTTGCTCGGTGTCATAGATTATATCTATTTTATTGATGAGTATGAGATGAGAGGCTCACAGGTGAAGGAGCATCGTCTTGCCTTAGACTCTGCACAGACGGAGCGTCTTTTCGCGTTGTTGCGCGAGAATTATATGCCGGCAAACAGAGTCTATCGCTACAACTATTTCTACAACAACTGCACCACAAAGACAAGAGACATTATAGAGATGGCGCTGTCGCCCGATTGTTCTGTTGTCTATCCGCAATGCGGAAGGAACGAATCGTTCCGTGAGATGGTGCATCGTTTCACAGCTGTGTCGCCGTGGTATAGTTTCGGCATCGACCTGCTTCTGGGTGCAGAGGCAGATGTTGTGCAAAGCGACAGAGTTTTGCAGTTTATTCCCTCGGTGCTGATGACAGATTTCGAGTCGGCAAGAATTGTCTGCGGCGATAGTGTGAAGCCTATGGTGGATGCAGTGGAGTTGCTGGCTGAGGAGGAGAGGGAGCCGTTGTCGGTTTTTCCGTTGACTCCGGACATTGCTTTTTCTCTGCTTCTGCTGTTTGTGGTTGTGGTAACGTATATAGGTTATCGGAGGCAGAGAATATACAGGGCATTGGATATTGTGCTGCTTCTTGTTCAGGGATTGGCAGGTTTGCTCATTGCATTCATGGTGATGTTCTCGCTCCATCCGACGGTTGGCAGCAATATGCTCATATTCCTTCTTAATCCTATGCCGCTGTTGCTTCTGCCGCTTATGCTCTATGCGATAGCTAAACGCAAGATTCCATATATCATGTGGCTGCAGAATATCACACTGCTGATGTTCTTGGCGATGGCGCTTTTTGTGCCTCAATATTTCCCGCTGCCGGTCTATCTGTTTGCATCGGCATTGTTGGTCCGATCACTGTTTTTAACCATTAACATAAGAAAATGAATTCAATTCCTAAACAAATTCTCAGATATATAGCCGCTATTGTAATCTCTATCCCTCTCTTCTCGGCAGTGCCGGCGATGGGGCAGAACAAGATTAAATTGGAGACTCCCAAACTGGTGGTGATGATTACCGTCGACCAGTTGCGTTCCGATTTCCTCCACGAGTTTGAGGGACTGTATACCGATAACGGCATCAAACGGTTGATGAATGGCGGTCGTTACTATTCGAACGGCTATTATGCTTTTGAGAGCATAGACCGCGCATCGGCTGTTGCAACGCTCACCACAGGTACCAATCCGTATGTCAACGGCATTGTCGCTTCGCGATGGTTGGACAGAGCCTCTCTCAGGCTCATGGACTGCACGGAGGATGCTTCGTGCAAGGGTATAAACACCGTTGAGGCTGCATCGCCGTCGAAACTGAAGGCTATTGCCCTTTCCGACGAGATGAAGCGTGCCACACGTGGAAAGTCCATTGTCTGTGCCATTGCTCCTGAGCGCGACGCTGCCATACTTTCGGGCGGACACGCGGCAGATGTCGTTCTGTGGATGGATGACGACAACGGTAAGTGGTGCACCTCTTCCTATTATGGCAGTTTCCCGTCGTGGGCTGAATCGAAGAACAGAGAGCTTGCTGCAATAAGGAGGGTGTGGACACCTACCTTCCCCACAGAGATATATGAAAACTTCGGCGAGAAGGCTCCCGAACCATTCAAGTATGTTTTCGAAGGCGGAAAGAATGTAAAGGAGTTCAAGACGAGTGCATGTGTCAACGATGAGATTACGGATATGGCTGTTGCCTGTCTCTATGGAAACAAGTTGGGACTCGACGACATTCCCGACTATCTTGCCGTTACATATTATGCGGGAAACTATCTTGGCGCTCCTATGGACGAACGTCCCATCGAGATACAGGACATCTATTCGAAGTTGGACGGTAATATCTCTAAACTGCTTGGCGAACTCGACAAGAGGGTGGGGCTGAAGAATGTATTGGTATGCTTGTCGTCTACGGGATATGTCGTGGAAGGAGAAACAGACGACTCTGTGTATAAAATTCCTTCGGGTCTCGTGCATATAGACCGAGTGGCAGCCCTTCTCGATGTCTATCTGGGTGCTGTCTTCGGCAAAGCGAAATATGTGGAGCAGTACTACAATTCGCAGATTTATCTCAATCGCAAACTTATTGAGCAGATGCAGCTTGACAAACTCGATGTGATTTCTCATGCAGTGGAGTTTCTGCTCAGTGTAGACGGTGTGGAGGATGTGTTCACCATCTATCGCTTGGGTGGTATGCTCAGCCCCGAATTGCAGTATGTGAAGAATGGCTACAATGCTTCGTGCTCGGGAGATATTTGGCTACGTCTGATGCCGGGATGGCACATGGCGAAGCATGCAGCCTCGGCTTCCAATCTTGTGAGAAGAGGTGCCGTCAATTTCCCCATGATCATTTATGGCGATGCTGTGAACAAAGGTGTGGTTGAGGAGGCTACCCCGGTGAATGTGATTGTCCCCGAACTTGCACGTTTGCTGCATGTAAGGTGTCCCAATGACAACAGTATGAGGATTTTCAGATAGTTTTTCAATAAATCAAACAGCCCGATAGCGTAAAATTATCGGGCTGTTTGATTTAGAAATGGTTTTATTCTTTATATTTCTTGTATTCGCCCCAACAGTTTTTCATTCTCTCTTTCATCTTTGCTTCCGTGGCATTCTCCTGAGGTTCCCACAGCAATGTGCTGATCAGACGGTCGGGCATGAACTGTTGTCTTACAAAATGACCGGGATAGTCGTGGGCATATTTGTAGCCGTCGGAGTATCCAAGATCTTTCATCAGTTCGGTAGGTGCGTTGCGCAGATGCAATGGCACAGGCTGATTGCCTGTCTCGCGCACGGTTTCGAGTGCTTTGTTTATGCCCATATATGCCGAATTGCTCTTGGGCGATGTGGCAAGATAGACAGTGGCTTCGGCAAGTGGAATGCGTCCCTCGGGCCAGCCTATTTTCATCACGGCATCGAAAGCGGCATTTGCCAGCAGGAGTGCATTGGGGTTGGCGAGTCCCACATCCTCGGATGCAGAAATTACCAGGCGGCGGGCTATGAATGCAGGGTCTTCTCCTCCTTCTATCATGCGTGCAAGCCAATAGAGGGCTGCGTCGGGGTCGCTGCCGCGGATGGATTTTATGAATGCAGATATTATGTCGTAGTGCATCTCGCCGTCCTTGTCATAGGCGGCGGGATTGAGCAGAATGCGCTGCTTCACCTTTTCGTTGGTAATGATGACGGGCGATTCGTTTTCTGCCTCCACCACAAGCTCCAGCACATTGAGCAGTTTGCGTGCATCGCCGCCGCTGTGGGCGAGCAGGGCATCGCTCTCCTTTATCTCAACACCGCGTCGCACAAGTATTTCGTCTGTGGTTATGGCATGGTCGATGAGCGAAAGCAGGTCCTCTTTCTCCAACGACTTGAGCACATACATCTGGCAACGCGAAAGCAAAGGACGTATGACCTCGAACGACGGGTTTTCTGTTGTGGCTCCTATGAGTGTTACAACACCGGTCTCCACAGCACTCAGCAGTGAGTCCTGCTGCGATTTGCTGAATCTGTGAATCTCGTCGATGAAGAGAATGGGCGAGCCTCCGGCATTGAAAAGTGGGGCAGACTTTGCCTTTTCGATAATCTCGCGCACATCCTTCACTCCTGCAGAGACGGCATTCAGAGTGTAGAAAGGTCGGTTCAGTTTGTTGGCGATGATTTTTGCCAATGTGGTCTTTCCTGTGCCCGGAGGACCCCATAGGATGAACGAGAGGATTTTCCCCGATTCAACCATTTTGCGCAATATTGCGCCTTCGCCTACAATATGCTTCTGTCCTACAAACCCATCGAGTGTCGAGGGTCTTAATCTTTCTGCAAGAGGTTGTGCCATAAGCGGAACTGTTATAATTTTATAAATCTGTATATTTGCTATTGCAAAGATAACCATAAAATACTAACTTTGCTAAAACTCAAACACTATTGTTGAATCACACAGAATGTTGTCGATACTCATTCCTACTAAAGACTACAATTGCCGCGTGCTTGTAGAGGAGCTTTCCCGTCAGTGCGAAAAGCTTGCTGTGCCGTGTGAAATATTGATTGGTGAGGACGGCTCGACAAACGAAGGGCTCGAACAGAACCGCGCGATGTCGTATCTGCCGTTTTGCCGCATTATAGAGTACAAGGTAAATCTCGGTCGTGCACGTGTGAGGAATCGTCTTGCCGAGGAGGCGCAGTACGAGAATCTTATATTCATTGACAGCGACGCTATTGTCGAACGTGGCGATTTCCTTTCTGTCTATCTGAAAGCATTGCAGGATAACGATATTGTCTGCGGTGGGCTCTATCATCCGGTCTTCATTCCTTCGCCCGACTGCACACTGCGCTACAAATATGAGAAAGATGCAGACCGCAAGCGTCCCGCATCGGTAAGGCGCAAGCATCCCTACAACGATTTCTCTACGTTCAATTTTGCAATAAAGCGCAATCTTTTTCTCTCTATCCGATTCGACGAGAATATAAAGGAATATGGATACGAGGACACACTCTTCGGTCATAGGATAAAGGAGAAAGGTCTTGCCATAACTCATATCGATAATCCCTTGCTGCATACGGGGCTTGAGAGCAACAAACAATATCTTTCGAAGATTGAACTTTCGCTTAAGACTCTCTACAACATTCGCGAGGATATCAACACGACGCCTCTGCTGGCTGCTTACCGACGTGTGCGTTGTGTAAGGATGTTGCCTTTCGCGGCATGGCTTTGGCGCAGGACGCAAAATCTATTGCGCTCCAATCTTATGGGTGAGAATCCTTCACTTTTTCTATTTAAACTATACAAGTTGGGATACTACTGCAATTATGTTGTAACCGACAAGCAGAAAAATCTCTGATTCCATACTCTTTTTTTACAATTTTTTAAAACTAATAGAAGAAGTTTTCTTATTTTTGCAGTTTGACAACGGTAGGCTTGGGCTTAGTCGGCAGATGCTTGTCGTTGCACGGCATGTATATAAATTAAACATCATATAAAATGGTTGAAGTAAACGAGAGCGAAAATCGCGAGAAGAAGAACATCAGTTTCATTGAACAGATTATAATCGATGACCTTGAGAATGGCAAGAACGGAGGAAAAGTGCAGACACGATTCCCGCCCGAACCCAACGGTTATCTTCATATAGGTCATGCAAAAGCCATCTGCATGGATTTTGGAATGGCACAGAAATATAACGGTATCTGCAACCTGCGTTTCGACGACACCAATCCCACGAAGGAGGATACAGAATATGTAGATGCCATCATGGAGGATATCAAATGGTTGGGATTCGATTGGGCAAATGTCTACTATGCATCGGACTATTTCCCCCAGCTTTGGGATTTTGCAGTGCGTCTCATCAAAGAGGGCAAAGCATATATCGACGAGCAGACATCGGAGCAGATAGCCGAGCAGAAGGGTACACCCACACAGCCCGGCGTCAACAGCCCCTATCGCGACCGTCCCATTGAGGAGAATCTTGCCCTTTTCGAAAAGATGAACAGCGGAGAGATAGAGGAGGGCGCAATGGTGTTGCGTGCCAAAATAGACATGGCACACTCCAACATGCACTTCCGCGACCCAATTATCTATCGTGTCGTAAAGACACCCCATCATCGCACAGGAGATACATGGAAGGCATATCCCATGTATGACTTCGCTCACGGACAGAGCGACTTCTTCGAAGGTGTAACCCACTCGCTATGTACATTGGAGTTTGTTCCCCATCGTCCTTTATACGACTATTTCGTGGATGAACTCAAAGAGGGCAAGGACCTCGACGACAACCGTCCCCGTCAGTACGAATTCAACAAACTGAACCTCAACTACACTCTAATGAGCAAGCGCAACCTGCTTATCCTTGTGAAAGAGGGTCTGGTAAACGGATGGGACGACCCCAGAATGCCGACACTTTGCGGTTTCCGTCGTCGTGGATATTCACCCGAGTCGATACGCAACTTTGTAGACAAGATAGGTTATACAAAATTTGACGCACTCAACGACTTCGCACTTCTCGAGTCGGCTGTGCGCGAAGACCTGAACAGTCGTGCCACACGTGTTTCGGCTGTAATCAATCCGCTCAAGCTGATAGTTACCAATTATCCCGAGGGTGAGTATGAATCTTTGCAGGCAATCAACAACCCCGAGCGTCCCGAAGAGGGTACACACACCACAGAGTTCGGTCGCGAACTATGGATAGAGCGCGACGACTTCATGGAAGATGCTCCCAAGAGTTTCTACCGTCTTACCCCCGGCCGCGAGGTGCGTCTGAAGAATGCATATATAGTGCTCTGCACCGGTTGCAATAAAGATGAGAATGGCAACATCACCGAGGTGCTTTGTGAATATATTCCCGGCACCAAGACCGGCGAGCCCGAAGCCAACCGCAAGGTGAAGAGTACACTCCATTGGGTAAGTTGCGACCACTGTCTCAAGGCAGAAGTACGTCTCTACGACCGTCTTTGGAAGGTGGAGAACCCACGCGACGAGATTGCAGCCATACGCGAAGAGAAGGGCTGCGACAGCCTCGAAGCCATGAAGGAGGCTATCAACAGCGATTCGCTGAAGGTGCTCACAGAGTGTTATGTCGAGAAGTATCTTGCCGAGAAAAACCCGTTGGATTATCTCCAGTTCCAGCGCATCGGATACTTCAATATTGACCCCGATTCAACACCCGAACGTCTTGTCTTCAACCGCACTGTATCTCTCAAGGATACATGGAGCAAGATAAAAGGAAAATGATATAGAGATGGACCAGACATATTTCAAGTCTGAAAAATTTCGTTTGCTGCTCGACAGGTACGAACAGATGCTGAAATTCTCGATAAATTCATATTTCAGCTCTGACGACCTGCTTGAGCTGGCATCGTATTACCTCTTCAAACACCAATATGCCGATGCCGAAAATGTGATAGAGTATGCCCACAGGCTATATCCATCGGACCCTCAGATAGCAGAGGCTGAGATTCGTACCCTCTTGAGCAAAGGCGAGGTGCGCGAAGCACGCCGCAAACTTGCAGGAATTTCGATAATGGACACCCCGGAGCTAAAACTGCTGAAGGCAGAGGTGGATATTGCCGGAGGAAGCGAAACTACGCTTTCGGGGCTGAATGCCATACTTGAGAGCACGAACATGCGCGACGACATTGCTCTCGGAGCATTGGATGTGATGATAAAGAGCGGTTTCTACAAAGAGGCACTCGCGTGGGTGGAGAAGGGATTGCAACGCTATCCCACACATATCCCTCTGCTCGAGGCTAAGGCAGATTGTCTTGTTGAACTGCGCTGTATGCAGGAGGCGCTGACACTCTACAACAGACTGCTCGACATAAATCCCTACAACTATTTCTATTGGGAACAGTTGGGATATATCTATTACGTGTCGGGACGTTTTGCAAAAGCGCTCGAATGTTTCGAGTATGAACTCACGACCAACGAGGATGCCGAATATCCCAAGATGATGAAGGCATATTGCCACTATTATCTCAAGGATTACGATATAGCGTACAAACTCTTCTGTGAATTGTCGCTTCTCTATCCCGGTAATGTCATCTCCACATTCTTTGCTGCACTCTCCCTCTGTGCCATGCACGACTATAGTGAGGCTGTACAGCTCTTCGACGAACTGTTGCAGTCGGGAGAACTGACAACTACAGAGGTGATGATCACCGAAATAAACAAGTCGTTGATTTGTGATAATATTGGTTACAGAGAGATGGCAGATAAGATTATGGCAAACGCTCTCACCTTTGATGCGGCAGACATAAATCTGATATCTCTGCATGGAGAAGAGTTCCTCGAAATACACGACAAGGACAGTCTGCTTCTCAGTCACATAGACCTTATAGACCGGGAGGCGAGCAGTCGCGAGGACTTGTTGCTCGAGTTGGCACTTTTCCTCTATTCGTGCAAGCACCAAGAACTTGCCATCTTCCTGCTCAAGCAGGTGAGAGAGAAAATGTACGATTCGGCAGATATCGATGCCCACATCGCCCACATGCTCTGGAGCAGAGGATGCACTGAAGAGGCTGTGGGTTACATCGAGAGTGCAATAGAGGGACGTTCGAACAGGCTTTTCGAACTCTTTGGCATAAAATACGATGCAGACATTACTCCCGAAAAGTTTGCAGAGCTGATAAGCTAAATATATATAAATAACCAAAACAGAGCGATATTGACGATTGACAACATTGCTGCAATAATGTAACTTCGCAGTATCGGTGGAAATAGAACAGGAAAATTGATTTCAATAGAGAATTTGCGTGTTGATTTTGGTGGAACGAATCTTTTTCAGGATGTAAATTTCATCATCAACAAAAGGGATAGAATAGCGCTTGTAGGCAAGAATGGTGCCGGAAAGACAACAATGCTGAAGATACTCGCTGGTGAGCAGTCGCCGAGCGGTGGCAATGTTGCGTTGCCACGCGGCATAACCATTGGTTATCTGCCTCAGGTGATGACGCCTGCAGACGGACGCACCGTCTTCCAGGAGGCTGAACAAGCTTTTGAGCATATACACGAGATGGAGCAGCGTCTCGCTCAGATGAACGATGAACTTGCCACACGCACCGACTACGAGAGCGATGCCTACCAGACACTAATAGAGGAGTACACCCATCTGAACGAACAGTACACGATGATGGGAGGCAGCCATTACGAGGCTGAGATAGAACGCGCGTTGACAGGACTCGGTTTCAAGAGAAGCGATTTCACACGTCCCACAAGTGAGTTCAGCGGAGGATGGCGCATGCGCATAGAGCTTGCGAAACTGTTGTTGCGTCATCCCGATGTGTTGCTTCTCGACGAGCCTACCAACCACCTCGATATAGAGAGTATCCAATGGTTGGAGCAGTTCCTTGCACGTAGCGGCAATGCAGTGGTGCTTGTCAGTCACGACAGAGCTTTTCTGAATGCCGTAACCACACGCACCATTGAAATAACATGCGGACGCATACACGACTACAAAATGCCATATGACGAATTCATGCAACTGCGCAAGGAGCGTCGCGAACAGCAGATAAGGGCATACGAGAACCAACAGAAAGAGATAGCCGATGCCCGTCAGTTCATTGAGCGTTTCCGCTACAAACCAACAAAAGCCGTTCAGGTGCAGAGCCGCATCAAGCAGCTCGAAAAGATGGTCCCCATTGTCATAGACGAAGAGGATACAAGCCGTCTGAGACTGAAGTTCGCTCCGGCAACCCGCAGCGGCAACTATCCGGTGGTGTGTGAGGATGTGGAGAAGAGTTTTGGTACACACACTGTATTCAGTGGTGTCAATTTCACAATAAACCGTGGCGAAAAGGTTGCCTTTGTCGGTCGCAATGGCGAGGGCAAGACAACACTTGTAAGATGCATACTTCGCGAACTCGATTATGGTGGCAACATCACAATCGGACACAATGTAGAGATTGCCTATTTTGCACAGCATCAGGCACAGCTGCTCGATGAGAATCTTACAGTTTTCGAAACGATTGACAACGTTGCCACCGGAGATATAAGACTCAGAATACGCGACATTCTCGGAGCCTTCATGTTCGGCGGCGAAGCATCGGATAAGAAGGTACGTGTCCTCTCCGGCGGAGAGCGCAGCCGGTTGGCGATGATAAGGCTGTTGCTGCAACAGATGAACCTGCTCATCCTCGACGAGCCCACCAACCATTTGGATATGCAGTCTAAAGATGTGCTGAAGGAAGCCATACGCGATTTCGACGGTACAGTGATACTTGTGAGCCACGACCGACATTTTCTCGACGGTCTTGTTACAAAGGTCTACGAGTTCGGCGATGGCAAGGTGCGCGAACATCTCGGCGGTATATACGATTTTCTTGCAACCAAGAATGCACAGAATATAAACGAGGCTGTTGCCTCGGAAAAATCAGCGCCGAAAGAGAGCGCGAAACAGGTAAGTGAGAGCCGTCTCAGCTACGAGGCAGAGAAGCAGCTTGCTAAGCAACGCCGCAAACTGGAACGCCGTGTAGAGGAGAATGAGAAGGCTGTCAACGAACTCGAAGCAGCAATCTCCTGCATGGAGGCGCTGATGAGCACCCCCGAGGGTGGAGCCGATGCTTCGAACTACGAAAAATATGCTTCGCTCAAGAAACAGTTGAGTGCGGCAATGGACGACTGGGAGAAGAGCATGGAAGAGCTCGAATCCCTGTTGTGACCAATGTGAAATTAATTTAGTGTTAACATTATAAAGACTACAATGAAGACAATTATCATAAGCACACTATTTGCGCTTGGTATAACTGCCTGCATGATGCCCGAACAGATGAAATCGAAAATAGACAGGACCAACCTCGATACAAACATGAAGCCCGGCGACGACTTCTACAGCTTTGCTAACGGAGGTTGGATGAAGAAGAACCCATTGACTGCCGAGTATGCACGATACGGACAGTTCGATGCGTTGGCCGAGAAAAACCGTGAACAGTTGAAAGAGCTTGTGCTCGAACAGGCTGCAATGAAGAACGTCCCCGAAAATTCAAATGCTAAGAAGATAGGCGACCTCTACAACCTTGCGATGGACAGCACCAGACGCAACGAGGAGGGCTGTACTCCAATTCTGCCTTTGCTTGAGGCTGCATCTGAAATAGACTCTCCCGAAAAGGTGTTGCCCTTTACGGCATCACTCATGCGCCAGGGAATATCGGGCTTTTTCCATGTCTTCTTCGAAGCAGACATAATGAACAGCCGCAACAACCTTCTGCAAATCTATCAGGGTGGACTTTCACTGCCCGAGAAGAGCTACTATTTCGACACAGACAGCACTTCGGAAAACATTCGTACCAAATTCCGCGAACATATGGAAACCATGTTCGTTCTCTGCGGCTTTAACGAACAGTATGCAAAGAAATCCACCGGTGCAGTAATGGAGATAGAGACCCGCATTGCAGAAAAATCTTTTGACAATGTACAGTTGCGCGACCCGGCAGCAAATTATCACAAACTCTCATACGATTCACTCAAAACGGAGTTCCCCGATGTGCAGTGGGACGAGTTCTTTGCGGCTCTCGGAATTAAGGATATATCCGAACTTAATGTCTCGCAGCTTGAGCCCATTGCTGAGGTCGCTGCCATTCTCAAGGATACACCGATAGAGGAGATTGTCGCATATATCCAATGGAACATTATCAACAGTTCTGCAGGCGCCTTGAGCGACGATCTGAGTGCGCAGAATTTTGACTTTTATGGTCGCACTCTCAGTGGAGCACAGGAGCAGCGCCCTCGCTGGAAACGTGCCCTCGGGGCAGTTAACGCTGCACTCGGCGAGGCTGTAGGAGAGCTCTATGTAGCAAAATATTTCCCGCCCGCGGCAAAGGAACGTATGCTTGAGCTTGTAGCCAATCTTCAAACAGCCCTCGGAGAAAGAATAGATGCACAGGAGTGGATGAGCGACAGCACCAAGAAATTTGCCCACGAAAAACTCAACTCTTTCAGAGTGAAGATAGGTTATCCCGACAAATGGAAGGATTATAGCGCTCTTGTTGTCGACCCTTCGGAGAGCTACTCGACGAACTGCCGTCGCATTTCGCAGTATATGTGGGACGATGTGATTGCCCGCAAGCACAACAAACCCGTCGACCTCGACGAATGGTACATGACTCCTCAGACGGTAAATGCCTACTACAATCCCACGACAAACGAAATCTGTTTCCCCGCAGGAATCCTGCAATATCCTTTCTTCGACATGGAGGCAGACGACGCATTCAATTACGGCGCTATCGGTGTGGTGATAGGACACGAAATGACTCACGGATTCGACGACCAGGGTCGCCGCTTCGACAAGAACGGCAACTTCACCGACTGGTGGACAAAGAGTGATGCCGAGAGTTTCAATGCCCGCACTAAGGTTATTATTGACCACTTCAACAAAATATATGTGTTGCCCGACATGAAGGCTAATGGCGAATTGACAGTAGGTGAGAATATTGCCGACCATGGAGGACTGACAATCTCTATGCAGGCATTCAGGAATGCGACAAAGGATTCACCCCTTGACGATGCCGACGGCTTCACACCCGAACAGCGCTTCTACCTTGCATACGCCAATGTATGGGCTGGAAACATCAGAGACGAAGAGGTCCGCTCGCGCACAAAGAGCGACACGCACTCTCTCTCAAAATGGCGTGTGAACGGCACATTGCCGCATATAGAAGATTGGTATAAGGCCTTTGGAATTACAGAAAACGACAAACTTTATATACCCGAAGAAGAGCGACTGAACATTTGGTAATAATCTTTAACCCGACAAAGATATGCCCATAAAAGTACCTACCGGATTGCCCGCCCTCGAAGCAGTACGCAACGAGGGAATGAAGATAGAAGAACTTGCAACAGCCACAAGTGATACACTGAAGATTGCATTGCTCAATATAATGCCCACAAAGGAGACGACAGAGGCTGACTTCATACGTTTGCTTTCAACCTCGCCCCACAATATCGAGCTTACACTTGTCAAACTCGATACGCATACCCCTAAGAATGCCTCTCCCGAACACATGGCAAAGTTCTATAAGGGCTTCAGCGAAGTGCGCGACACCTGTTTCGACGGTCTTATAATTACAGGGGCTCCTGTAGAGAAGATGGAGTACGAAGAGGTGAGATATTGGAGAGAACTGCAGGGTATCTTTGATTGGGCAAAGCAGAATGTAACTTCAACGTTGTATATCTGTTGGGCTGCGCAGGCTATCCTCTATCATAGGTTCGCAATACCTAAATATCTGCTTGGCAAGAAGATGTTCGGCATATTCCCGCACATCTTGTTGCAACCGCAGTTGCCACTCTTCAAAGGATTCGAGGAAAAATTCTTCGTACCCCATAGCCGCCATACAGAGTTGCGCAAGGAGGATATTCTTAAGGAAGACAGAATAGAACTCCTCTCCGAATCGGATGAATCGGGAGTGTATATAATGACAGAGCGCGGGACACGAGATTTCTATATCACCGGGCACTCGGAATATGCTCTGATGACACTCGACGGCGAATATCGTCGCGATATAGCCAAAGGTCTGCCTATTGAGGTGCCCGAGAATTATTACACTGACAATAATCCCGAACTTCAGCCGGTGAATCGCTGGCGTTCACATGCCGAGAAACTCTTCAACAATTGGTTGGATTATTATGTGAATTCTTGTCTTTGAGAAAAATGCACCCGTTGGGAGATTGCTTCTCTTATAACGAATTCACGTTAATATATATCTAAATATTACTGTCCGGTAAACGTATTTAAGTCGTTTAAAATTCAATATTTAAGTAACTACAAGCCCCAATTTTTTATTAAGACAAATTTAAGTCAATGATTGGAACTCCCTCGCCCTGCGGGCACTCCCTCTTCAATAGAGAGAGAATGTCAGACATTAGTAATTTTCAGGAATTTACATTCCTCCTCTTGAAGAGGAGGTGGATTCAAAAACTCGTTTTTGAAGACGGAGGAGTTCAAAACATAAGCAGAATAAAAATTTACCGGACACTAATAATATCTAAACTTTTTGTCTGAGTGTAATGAGTGTAATTTCGGGCAAGGCACAAAATCTGAAGGGGAACATTGTCTCACCCAATCCTATGTTAACATATAGCAGTTGGTTGCCCTCTCTGTATAGTCCTTTATACTCTTTGTAGACAAGGCTTATTATGGACCATCCGAACAGCGATGATTGCATGCCGTGGGTGTGCCCCGAGAGTGTCAGGTCAATATCGGGGTATCCGAGCACTTCGGCACGCCAATGGCTGGGGTCGTGGCTCATGAGTATCTTGTACTTTCCTTTAGCATTCTCAATTGCTTTTGGAAGGTTGCCTAAGGAGTGGAACTTCCTCTTTGTAGAGATATTTTCTACTCCTATTATTGATATTGTGTCCTTTTCTCCGCGTACGATGTCGTGGCTCTCGTTGAGCAGCAGGCGCCATCCCATTCTTCTCTGTAGTTGTATGAGTTTCTCTGCATCTTGTTTGCATTGTTCTGCGCTCCAGTCGCGGTTGTATAGACAGTAGTCGTGGTTGCCGAGTACGGAGTAGACTCCATCTTTTGCATGAAGATGCGACAGCATTTTTTCGGAAAAAATAAGTTCTGAACTATTCATGGTGATGAGGTCGCCGGTGAACAGTATGGCATCGGCGTCGAGGGCATTTATCTCCTCTACAATCTTTTTCAGGGTGTTCTCCCGCTCTTCGAATGAACGCAGATGGAGGTCTGATATTTGCACAATGCGGTAGCCGTCGAACGACTCGGGTATTCTGTCGGAGCAAATCTCCACCTCCTCTATATTTGTCATGTTGCGTTCGACAAACGTGCCGTATAGTATCAGCACGGGGAATATCAGCAGACACCATAGCCCGCATCTGAAACTTTTGCCGAATGGCTTACCGAAAAGTTTCAATATTCCCGATACGATAGCTATGATTATAGTCAGTGCTGCTGACACGCTCAGCAACAAAAGCATTGTGCAGAAGAGTTCCATAAATACACTATTTCTTAGGTGATAGTTTTACCTTTCCGCTGCCCAGTTTGCCTTTGGGGGTGATAGTTGCAGCGTCGGCTTCCATTATATGACAACGTCCGTTGTTGTAGAATGTTGCATGGGCATTGCCTTTGGTATCGGTGCGCAACAATGGATTCCAGTATAGTGTGCGTCGGAAATCGGTTTCGCCCGGCAGGGGAGCGTTCTTGTAGTCGGGAGAGAAGAATTCTTTGACGGTGGAGTAGCCTTCGACGTATGTGGCACGCTGACCTTTCATGTCGTAAGTTACTGCTGTGCGTTTGCGCGGATAGATAAGCGCAAGATACTTCTTCTCGTTGCCTCCGTGGTTGATGAGGTCTATCAACGGACTGTCGGGGTACATGTTCTTGTGCGAAAGACGCAGATGCTGGTAGGCGAACGGGTTGTTGAAGAATAGTATGTAGTCAACCTCTTCGAGGTCGATAAGTCCCGGATATTGTGGCGGAACGGTCGACCCCCACACGCTGCCTTCGAAACGCATTGGTATGTACATTACATCTGTGTTCTTGTAGCTCATGATGTTGGTTTTGTGATCCTCGTCCATATACCTCGGTGCCTTTTCCAGCAGATACTGGTTCACGTTGCCAAGAAGCTCGCCTTTGTCGTACATGGCTTCGCTCTCCTCCCACACATAGTATGCTTCGCAGTCGAGATAATTCTCCTGTTCCTTGATGACTATGCCGGGGAGTACAAGATAATCCTCGACCTGTCTTGCCTTGTCAATGGGAACTGTAGATGTGGCATAGTGTATGATGGGGCTTGGTGTGTTGCTCTCCCATAGAGCATATGTGCGCAGTTGCGACATCGGGGCGCGGTTTATCTTTATGCGCGCATCTTTCTTCAGCCGTTCCTCCTTTTTGATTTTTATACCTTCTTCCTTTTTGTTGCCTTCACTCTTATTTCCACCTTTCTCATTCTCCTCATTTTCTTTTGAGAGGAAGAGCAGCAGATGCCAATCGTTGTAGAAGTCCTCCAACTTGAAGTTGAATTCTCCCTTTTCATTGGTTATTACACTCTGGCTCTGCACATATTTGCCATCGGGAGAGAATGCTCTCATTCTCACCTTTATTCCCTCAAGCGGTTTGTTGAAAGAGAGTGCATACACTTCGCCGTCGATGCTTATTCCGTCTTCGAGGTAGTTGGTTATCTTGAATGGCTTCTTGCCTGCCATAGTCTCCCACTTGTATCGGCGCCAGCCTTGTACGAGCATCAGGTTGTCGAGGGCACGGCGATGCTCTTTGTCGTCGCTTTCGAAGTAGTATTCGGGATTGGCGATGTAGCCTTTGAGGTCGCTCGACAGCAACAGGTCTGTGCAGATGTTGTCGCTGTAATATCCGCCGTTCTCAATGTCGCCGTCGCGCACGGCAAGGCTTATGTATGTCTCAACCGGGCTGCCTTGTGTGTCTGTAACCTTTGCATCTATATTAACCTTTTCAAAAGGCTTGTACCTGAGTTTGTCTGTGGCGATCTCTATCTTCACATCGTTAGGCAGATTGTTGTGCGAGAAGAAGAGACGTTCGGCAACAATTTCTCCTTTATCTGTGAAGAGTGTCAGCTGTTGCACACCTGCCGGCATCTTGCTTTTGTCTATTGCAAGGTGTGCCTTGTCGCCCTCCCAGCGCAGGGTGTCGAAGAGGGTGAGAATGCCGCGGCAGATGATTGTTGCGCCTATTGTTTCGGGTTTGACACCCCTGCGGGTTATTTCTGCTTCTATGCTATCTTCCTGCATGTTGTCGATGGAGAGGGCATATCCTTTGCTTTCTGCCTTGGGGAGTTTGAAGGTATGTTCCTTGCCTTCGATGGTAAATGTGGCTTTGTTGTCGCTCTCTGCGGTAGGGGTGTAGAGGAAACTGCCCATTCCCTCTTTGATGTCTGCTACCTCTCTGCCCTCTATCACTGCTTTGATGTTGTTTATTGGCAGTCCTTTGTCGTCTGTAATCCTGAAGCCTATGCGCGATTCTGTTCCTTGCAGCATTGCCCCTCCCTCGGGGTAGAATTCAACTGTAGGGTTATCCTGTTTCTTGCATCTGCGGCGTACATCCGTGGAGCGTCTTGTGTTTGTTGTGGTAAACTGCATTTGGGCATAGTCGCCATCCTTTTCCGGGGCGTCGTACACGGGAAATACCCTCGAAAAATAGCAACCTTCGCCGAAGTTCTGCATCTCGCGGGTATATGCCCTCACTTCGTAGAATCCCGAACGCAGGGCATTTATCACATTTATTTTGTTTGAGAATCCTTCGGAGAACGATTCGCTGTGTCCTATAAGGTCGAGGTTGCCGTAACAGCGTCCTGCTACAATTTTCAGTTTTTTAATTGCAATGATATCTCCGTCGGGGGTAAGAAGTTCCACATACAGGATTTTGCTCTTTGCAATGGGCAACAGTGTGCCCGCATCCACAACGTAGGCACTGAACCAGATAGTTTCTCCAAGATAGTAGGCTTTATTGTCGAAATGGAGAAAGACCTTTTCCTGCGGGCAGTTCTTGTTGAATGTCGCTATGTGTGCCGCAAATTCCTTGAGGCGAGTGTATGCATCTTCCTGTGCATCGACGGGCATGGCAGTCAGCAGTATTGATGCTGTCATGGCAATGGATAGTATACTTTTTTTCATATCAGAAGTTGTTTGTTCCTTTTTATTACGCAAATATAGTTTTCTTTTCGATAAGAATGTAATCTAATTTGTTATTCTTTATAAAATCAGATAAATATGCATAATATTATGGAGAGAAACATTGAAACTTTGTTGCGGGAACGGCGTTCGCGGTACAGGCTCGATGCTCATGTCGATGTCCCTGACGGCAGGGTAGAGGAACTTATACACGAGACACTGAAGTATGTGCCCTCTGCATTCAATTCACAGTCTACGCGTCTGGTACTTCTGCGCGATAGTGCGCATAGGAATTTCTGGGAAAAAGTGTGTGAAAGAATTTCAGAAATTGTTCCTCGCGAGTCATACGAAAAGAGCAGAAAAAAAATTGAGACGAGTTTTGCCTCGGGGTGTGGCACATTGCTTTTCTACGAAGAAAAAGCAGTTGTTGATGAACTTAAGATGAAGTACCCTCTCTATGCCGATTCGTTTGACGTCTATTCAGAACATACCTCTGCCATGCATCAGATGGTGCTGTGGCTCCTGCTTGCCGGTGAGGGACTGGGTGCTTCGTTGCAACATTATCAGGGTTTGGTTGAAGAAGATACAAAGTCAATGTTCGGCTTGCCCTCCTCCTGGAGACTGATAGCCCAAATGCCATTCGGACATGCCATTGATACTCCCGAAGAGAAGAGTTTTGTTCCTATGGATGAACGATTCTTTATTATCAGATAAAGATAAATCAGAAGCCCTGCTAAAACAAATGCAGGGCTTCTGATTTATGCTATGATTGTGAGTAGATTAGCTCAATCCTTCGATGTTGCCATCAACTATATCAATCTTTTGCGCTTGTGGTACTTTGGGCAAGCCGGGCATACGCATTATGTCGCCCATGATGATGACTATCATCTCTGCACCGTTGTTTATAACCACGTCTCGTACATTGAGTTCGAAGTCTTTTGCTACGCCGTACGCCTTTGCATCTGCCGAGAACGAGTATTGTGTCTTTGCAATGCAGATGGGGTAGTGCGATATGCCCAATGCCTCTATCTGCTTGATTTTCTTAATGGCAGCAGGTGAGTATGTTACACCTTTTGCACCATATATCTGTGCCGAAACTTTCTCTATCTTTGTGCGCACGGGGTCGCTGTCTTCATAGATGAATTTCAAGGGAGCCGATGGCTTTTTCTCAATTGTTTCTACAACGAGTTTTGCAAGCTCTTCGCCGCCTTTGCCTCCATCGGCAAATACGTTGTTCATGCAGAAGCCTACTCCAATTTCGCGGCAGTGCTCTGCTACCATTGCTATCTCTTCGTCGGTATCTGTCGCGTAGCGGTTGAAGGTTACAATCACCTCCTGACCGAAGCGCTTCATGTTCTCCACATGCTTGTCGAGGTTGGGAAGACCGTTCTTCAGACCTTCGATGTTCTGCTCCTTGATTTTGTCTTCGGGAACTCCGCCGTGCAGTTTCAGGCTCTGAGCTGTGGCAACGATAATTGTGAGTTTGGGAGATAGACCTGCTTTGCGACATTTGATGTCGAAGAATTTCTCTGCACCGAGGTCGGCACCGAAACCGGCTTCTGTTATCACATAGTCGCCGTATGTGAGTGCCATTTTTGTTGCTATTATAGAGTTGCAACCATGTGCGATGTTGGCAAAGGGACCACCGTGTACGAATGCGGCTGTGTTCTCTGTTGTCTGCACAAGGTTGGGCTGTATGGCATCCTTGAGCAGTACGGTGATGGCGCCGGCTACTCCTAAGTCGTTGACTGTAAGAGGCTGGTCATCGAATGTGTATCCCAAAAGGATGTTTCCTATGCGACGGCGAAGGTCGTCGAGGTCTTTTGAGAGACAGAGGATTGCCATAATCTCAGATGCGGGTGTGATGTCGAAGCCGCTCTCTGTGGGAAGTCCGTTGGCTGAGCCGCCGAGACCGGTTACGATGTTGCGCAGGCTGCGGTCGTTGACGTCGAGCACGCGTTTCCATTTTATCTCCTTGAGTGCGAGTCCGGTCTTTCTGTTCTGGTAGATGTAGTTGTCGAGCAGTGCAGTGATCATATTGTGCGCCGATGTAATTGCATGGAAGTCGCCTGTGAAGTGGAGGTTGATGTTCTCCATTGGAAGCACCTGTGAGTATCCGCCACCTGCTGCACCGCCCTTCATGCCGAAGCAAGGACCGAGTGAGGGTTCGCGCAGTGCAACCACTGCATTCTTGCCTATTCTGTTTAGTCCCAATGTAAGTCCGATAGATACGGTGGTCTTTCCGATACCTGCCTTGGTGGGAGTTATGGCTGTTACAAGAATAAGGTTGTTCTTTTTTACTTTCTCTTCGTCTATCAGCGAGAGGGGGAGTTTGGCGATGTATTTTCCATAGTTGTCAATCTCGTCAACAGGAACGCCGATGCTTGCTGCAATCTCCTCTACTTTTTTCAGTGAGGTCTCTCTTGCAATCTCAATGTCTGATTTCATATGGTAATAGATTGGGTTATTCTCTGAATTAAATTCAAAGGTAGCAAAAACGAACGATATGAACAAAAATTACATTCTTATTTTGTTGTAATTGTAAAATATCTTTGATGTTCGATTTAGCAAAGGTGTGTAATGGCTTGTGAAGGTTTATGTGTTATCTTTTTATTGTCAATGTTTTATGCTGATGTTTTTTGGAGACGAGAGATGGATTCAAAAACTCGTTTTTGAAGACGGAGGAGTTCGAATGTTTTGCTTGTGTGTTCAGTCAAACTCCCTCCCCCGTTCGGCTTAAAGCCCTGAAAGGGCAAAACTCGTCCCTTCGCGTTTGTAACGCGAATGATAGAGTATAAGCATCTGTGATGCGCAAGAAAAAAGTTCGGAGGGGGTTCTTAACCCATCGTACTACAATAAACCTTGCTACGCGAGGAAAACCCCTCCGTCTTCAAAAACTGTCGTTTTTGAATCCACCTCCCCTTTAAGGGCAGGAGCTTTTTTAGTAAGCTATTTTGTTGATATTTAGAAATATAGCAAATATCAATTTAAAATAAATGTGTCCAAAGATTAGCTTATCCAAGAGGGAGAGCTTTTCTCTTTGTTATTCAATATGTTACTATAACTCCTCCTCTTGAAGAGGAGGTGGATTCAAAAACTCGTTTTTGAAGACGGAGGAGTTCTTTTTCTCATAGAGTGGTTCTGTTGCCATTCGGGAAGTTTCAGAACTCCCTCCGAGAATTTTTTCTACGGAAAAATTCTCTCGTCCCTCTTCGAAGAGGGACAGTTCTTTCTGTTTGTTTTTTTAATGGTTATATCTATTTCTGTTCTCAATTATTGCCTGCTTACAAAGTTACCTATAAAACTTTAGCACTTCAAATTCATGTGCTTTTACTTTACCTATTTCACTGCCTTGCTCGGCGGCAAGTTTGTAATACCTATAAGCCTTTTTGTCATTCTTTTCTGCTCCGCGACCTTTCTCAAAGCACATGCCTACCAATTCCTGTGCTTCCATAAGGCCGTTGTTGGCGGCATGTTGCAGCCATTCGAAGCGCTTTTTCTTATTTTTTTTCACATAGCGGCCGTTGCCGTAGAACTCGGCGAGTTTCATCTGTGCCTGCACATTGCGAAGTGTGGCGGCGCGGGTGTATAGCTTTATTGTCTCCGATTCGCGCAGGGCCTTGCCTTTTATGCCATTTACTGAATCGTTGTGTTCGTACATGCGTGCAACCTTGTACATTGCATAGGGTTCTTCCTTTTTGGCGGCACGTTTGTACCACTCGATAGCTTTTTCGGGAGATTTCTCAGACAAGATTCCCTCTTCGTAGCTCTTGGCAAGCACGCTCATAGAGCGCACGAAGCCGCTGTCGGCGGCCGCTGTGTACCATTGCAGCGCCTGCGCATCGTTCTTTAAAGTGCCTATTCCCTGCATATAGCAGTTTGCAAGGTTGTGCATGGCAGGGATATTCTTGCCGTTGGCTGCGGCACGGAACATACGGAATGCCTTTTCGGGGCTTTTCTCCACACCCTCGCCGTTGGTGTAGCATACACCTGTGTAGAACATCGCATCGGGATAGCCGAGCGCGGCTGCCTCGTGGAATTTATCAAAGGCGCGTGTATACTCCTTCTCGCGGTAGAGGTTTCTGCCCTCTGTGGTTATCTTGAACGAATAGGCTAATATGGCAGGGTTGTTTATAAAGCTCTTTCCGTAGCGCTTCTCGCTGCCTGCCTGTTCATC
>JAZNKR010000162.1:0-6132 GCA_045578665.1 Bacteroidaceae bacterium
CAACAAGAGCATCCTTGGTGCAATATGCGCCTCGCAGTTCTTCTGCAACAGCGACAAGTACTCGTTCTGCCTTACCTTCGAGCGCGTTCCCAAGGAGCAGCGCGACGCCATGATGGCACAGATGACAGAGGCCGGTCCCGATGCACAGGCCATAGAGACCGCCACCGAGATACCCGCTGAGAAGAAAGCCGAGGTCGAGAGCAACCAGTATATACAGGACCTCTACCGTTTCTTCAAGGTTTCAAACTTCCGCGGCGAGTTTACCGACCCCTTTACCCTGTCGCTCAACCTGCTGCAGAGCGAGACACTGACACCACTCATCGACAGCAATGAAGCCATGCTGCGCATGTTCCGCTACCTGGTGGAGAAAGAGTACTACGATGAAGCCTTCAAGGCCGGACGTCTGTTCGAGAAGAGCGGCGAGGGCGACGCACAGTTCTTTCAGGAGATGGGTTTCTGTGCACAGAAAGAGTGCGACTACGACACCGCCATCGACTACTACACAAAGGCCGACATCATCAAGCCCGACACCTTGTGGACCCTGCGACACATAGCACAATGCTACCGCCTGCAAGGCGAGTCAAAGAAAGCCCTCAGCTACTATCTCATGGCCGAGGAGCTCGCACCCGAGAACATCTCCCTGCTCATGCAGACAGGCGAGAGCCATGCAGCGCTCAAGCAGTACGACGAGGCCTTCGCCCGGTTCTACAAGGTAGAATACCTGAAGCCTGACTCACGCCGCGCCATGCGCGCCATTGCCTGGTGCTCGTTCATCACAGGCAAGGACAGCCAGGCCCGCGGCTATTACCAGCGCCTGATGGAGCAACCCCACCCCGCATTCGAGGACTACCTCAATGCCGCACATGTAGAATGGGTAACAAAGAACAACCAACAGGCAGTAGAATACTACAATAAAGCCAAGGAAATTTGCGGTAACGCAGATAAAGTCGCAGAGCACATCCTCAACGACAAAGAGGTAATGCTTGAACGTGGAGTAAACGAAACTGAACTGCAACTGTTGATAGATTTAATAGCATAGCGGTATAGACAATGTTGGCAGCATCTTGTCAAGCGAAGTGCCGCATAGTGGCACCGCTTGGGTTGCGATAAGACAACATTGTCAGTGCCGCACATGTTGAATGGGTAACAAAGAACAACCAACAGGCAGTAGAATACTATAACAAAGCCAAAGAAATTTGCGGTAATGCCGACAAAGTAGCAGAGCACATAATGCAAGACAAAGAAGCCCTCATTGCAAGAGGAGTAAGCGAAACTGAGTTATTGTTACTTAGAGACCTGATAATATAAAGGTATAGACAATATCATATACGTGTAGGGGCGCGGTCAGCCCGCACGCCCTGCGTTCAGGCAGCCGAGCATCCACAGGCAGACTCCAAGTCTTGCCAACCAGCACAGCCCCATCAATTTTGCCTTGAACGCAATTGTTACGCACAGTACGCTCAGCGACCCCAAGCCTCTTCGCAAATTCAGTAACCGAAATATAATCCATAAATAAAACCTATCGGCAAGTTATTTCATCAAAAAAACACCATAAATATAGCATTTCTTGCCGATATCGGCAAGAAATAAGAGAGTTTCACACAATTTTGCACAGAAACTTGCCGATAAAAGAATTCGCCTAAAAGGTCACCTATTATTATTTACAATAAGTTTATTTTGTGGTTCATAGCATTCCCCATATTCGCGAATTGCTTCTTCTGCATCCTTAATCATTCCTATCACCTCTTTTGCTATACCAATATTCGTTTTAACTCGTGCTTGATGGCAATAAGCAAGTTCTGCCTTATACTTCTTCATCAGAAAAATTTCTACAGGACTCATTTCACGACCTAATTCGCAAATTTCCCTTTGCAACTGCGCGATTTCTCCCATATAAAATTCTTCTACATTTGAAATTTTGACACTATTACACCCATTTTTTACTAACAAAGCGAAGGAAGCAATATTTTTTAGAAGTTTGCATTTCGTTAAATCCTTGGCAGCAGATACAGCATCCTCAAACGACAATCCTGTCAACTCTTTACAAGAAGGAAGATCTTCTATATGTACTGAATTCTCAACAACATGTCGAAGTTCCAATAGTAAATAAAATACATTCAACAGTATAGAGTCAACATTATGAACATCATCGTTTTTCTGATATTCATTTAAACGTTTTATACACTTCTGAGGTCCCCACATTTCTGCCGCAAAGCATTCGTTTATCAATGATATAGCATCATGACAATATTCCTTGCATATTGCAACACCTTGACGGTCATTAACCGCGTGCTTGTTTTTATATTTATAGATATAAGCATCAATACAGGCCAACACCTCTTCTTTTCCTTTAACCGTAATAAAAATTCCTGGCAGTTTCATCTTATTTATTTCTTAGTTGTTAGTTATTGTTATCTATTCATCAATATTATTTGATGCCGCAAAATTATAGTTCCTTTTAAGTCTTTGCAATAGAATACACACAAAAGATATCAACTTTTAAATGGCTTTTTTGAACAAAAAGCCCCAACGCAAAATTGTGTCAGGGCTAATATTGTAATTTAGATTATATCAAGAACACACAATACCGTTTCGCGAATTAATATATTTGTTCAGGCTGCAACCTGAAAGCATCTGCATCTACTATCATTTGATATATCTTGATATCAGGATTTAGTTTCTTGGCCACTTCGATGATTTGGTTTCGTTTTTCTTCATCAATATTCACTCCCAAATAAACCGACTCGAAACATTCGCCACCAATTTTATGATAAGCTCTTACTTCTCTCCAATCAACAGCCTTCGTTTTATCTTTAGGTTCATATGGCAAAGCCATTGATACCATACTTGAGTGATTCGGAATAATAGCAGGAATTGGCCTCATCAACACCAAACGAACCTCTTGTTCGTGCTCCCACTCTTTAGCCTTCGTAGACAGCAGATATCTCAACAAATCAAAACCAATTTTCTGCTTAAAGTAATCTGATTTTTCAATAATTTCCTTGTATTGAACATCAAATTCTAATGCACCAATATAAATTGAACACAAAATATTAGAAAGACATTTTCTAGTCTTTTCCATGTTCAAGCCAATAAAAACCCCTCGGTGATTGCTGTAATAACTCCACATCAAAAGAGAATTATTAACCTTTGACAAACTACACACCCAAGCACCATCCCTGTAATGTTCGTATCGGTTAGATTCCGCCTTCATTACTAAATCTTTTCCCCAAACCCTCATTCGCTCTTCCGGAACATTTGAAAAGTCTATTAAACTTGGATGGCAATCAAAAGGATCATTCAGTCTTGTTGCATTAGTAAACTGCATATTGCTGTTTGACAACATAGCCAACCCACCGTCTATGTCTAAGTATTTATATAGTTTACTAACTTTCATACTCCTTGTACCTTATTCAACAAATCCTCATACGAGGCTACTGCGCCATAACGCACATTAATTGTAGATATGTCGTTGAAAAGTTTGCGTGCACAAGCGATTTTAGCTTTCTCAACACCTCTTAATTCCATAGAATCCATAGAGCCTTTGGTTTCTGCAACAAAGAAGATGTGTTTTACTGTTCCCTTGTTGAACGCTATTGCCCAATCGGGAGCATAATTGCCGACAGGTGTAGGTATTTGGAATGAACGAGGCAGTTTTGCATATACACAAACTTCTGTTGCTCCGTCAAGTGCTTCTGCAAATTTGCGTTCACCATCTGAATCGCTGAACACATAATCCATAATATGTTTTTGTGCCGAATAGGCCTTGTCTATCTTCTGCGAGTGCTTTTCTTGGGTAAAGATAGTGCTATCATATTGTCCCTCGATAAGATTATATGATATATGTTCCACTATCATTGTTGCCTTCTGCTCCTTAATGAGTTTAACTACATTGCGGATAAACTCTTCAGGGTTATTTTGGAACATTACCAACTTTTCACCTCTCAATTTTTTCAATATTTCAACAACTGTTCTACGGGTCAAAGTTGCACCTTTGGCTATTTCTCCAACAAGGTCGTATTTTACGGTAGAAGTTGAAACGGTAGCAACTTGCTTCGAGGTGGAAGTTGTGTTACCAAATGCATCTACACTGTCTTGCTCACCGGTTACTACTACATAGCGAAGTTGATTCACTTCAAGACTTGCATTGATGCTTATAGCAGCCTTTTCGATTAGCTCATTGCTATTGTAATGAACGGTGTAGGCATATTTATGGTTAATCTCTTTCCAAAGTGCCTGGAATTCAGTTTTTGAAAAGTTATCGTTAAGTTTGTTTTCTTTAATGACAGTAGCATTTCCATCCTCAAACATATTGTCAATAGCTACCGACTCATCGTACAATGCACGAATAAGCAACTGAATACCATCTGCCATCGGAGCCATTTTACGGGACATTGGGGCAAGGTTGCCTCCTGCAAAATCACTTTTGTACAACTCTGTAACCTGCCCTTTATCATCGACATAATCGTTCTCCCAAAGGTATGCACGTATAGAATTTGCCTCATCGGCGGTTATAGCGTGCTTTTCGTCGCCCAAGAATACAAGTTTACCTGTGAAATATGCTTCATCTGCTTTGGTCGGACGGTCACGTAATGCTTCTCGCGTTTTGTCTTGCAAATCCTTAACAAATGAGCTATAGCTTTCATTGGCAATAACGGTTAGCTTATTCAATTCGTGTACGCTCTCGCCCAATGTTTCAAAGTCCATACGATTACCATTCGCATCAACACAGATACGGAGACCGCGACCAACTTCCTGACGTTTGGCAGTTTCTGAATTTGCGTGTCTAAGTGTACAAATCTGGAATACATTTGGATTATCCCAACCTTCGCGCAATGCCGAGTGCGAGAAGATGAATCGCGTAGGCTCATCAAAACTCAGCAAGCGTTCTTTGTTTTTTAGGATAAGGTCGTATGCCGCAGTTCCTTCTTCTAATCCTGTTTTACGACTGACTTTCTCGCCATTTGTTACACGTCCCTTCTTGTCTATTGAAAAATAACCATTGTGTATCTCGCTTACATCGAATCGGCGCAAATACTGCTGATATGCAGAATCGAACAATGAAAGGTTCTCATTGAGAATGTTGGTGTACTCCTCTTCGAATATCTTCCAAAAAACACCTTTCTCAACCTCACCGTCCTCACCATAGCTCTTGTATTTGGCTACTTCATCAATAAAGAACAGGGAAAGTGTTTTTATGCCTCGTGCAAACAGTTCACGTTCCTTTTCAAAATGCGAAACAATAGTCTCACGAATCTGTACACGTTGCATATCCAGTTCATTGGTGTCACCAAAGACTTCGCCTTTTCGCAAAGTTATATCGTTTAGGAATGTTACAGTGTCGGTGTATGGATTTATTTCTGTAATATCAAAGCCTTCATACTGAGCAAGCCCGCTTGCACTTTGCAATTTATCACCCTTTCCGAACTTCATTGACTTGCGCCGTATTCCCGTAGCAGTGTTCACCTCAAGGTCAATCTTAGCCATTGGCGGCTCAGTCTTGGATAGTATGATGCTATCAATGTAGAGATAACTCGATGTGCCTTTCAAGTTCTTGACCTCAAAGCCCTTTACCTGAATTTTCTTTACAAGTTTTTGATTATATGCATCGAGTGCATCAAGTGCATATACAGTGTTGTGTTTGGTCTTATGGGTTGCCGAGTAGTTAAGTATGAATAGCGGCATAAAGCGTTTTAGAGCGGTCTGTGTAGCCTCTCCCTCCATCTTCTGTGGCTCATCCATAATGATAATCGGACGGTTTGCTGCAATAACATCAATAGGACGGCGACTGGCAAAATCATCACGCTTAGAATATATGATACGAGCCGCTTTATCTCCACTTTTACCAGCTGTGTTTTTTGCTTCATTTAGTGATGTGGCAAAAGCTTGAGTATTGATAATCATCACATTAATGCCGGCATCGCTCGAAAAATCATCAAGGCTCTTCAAACGGCTGCTGTTATATATAAACCAACGGGCTTTTTTGCCATAATGCTCCATAAAATGGTCTTCAAGCATTCGGAAGCTCTTGCCTACACCCTCACGAATAGCAATGCTTGGAACAACAACGATAAATTTACTCCAACCATAACGTTTGTTCAGCTCGAACATCGTCTTGATATAGACATAGGT
>JAZNKR010000163.1:0-14173 GCA_045578665.1 Bacteroidaceae bacterium
CACTCGACCGCGAAGTGCCCAAGTTGTCTCTCGGTATCAAGCAGCTCATGGAAGATCCTTGGACATTCTTCGAGGAGAAGTATCCTATCGGCTCGAAGCACACGGCAAAGGTGCGCATCTTCACAAACTTCGGTATCTTCGTTGAGATTGAAGAGGGTGTTGACGGTCTCATCCACATCACAGACCTCTCTTGGGGCCGCGTAAACGATCCCAACGAGATTGTTAAACTCGACGAGAAGATCAACGTTGTTATCCTCGACTTCGACGACGAGAAGAAACGTATTGCTCTCGGCTTGAAGCAGCTCACACCCCACCCCTGGGATGCAATCGATGCAGACCTCAAGGTTGGCGATGTAGTTAAGGGTAAGGTAGTGGTTATGGCAGACTACGGTGCATTCATCGAGATTGCTCCCGGTGTTGAGGGCCTCATCCACGTATCAGAAATGTCTTGGAGCCAGCACCTCCGTTCAGCACAGGACTTCATGAAGGTAGGCGACGAGGTAGAGGCAAAGATCCTCACACTCGACCGTGCAGAGCGTAAGATGTCTCTCGGCATCAAACAGCTCAGAGAAGATCCTTGGGCCAACATCGAGGAGAAATATGCAGTTGGTTCTAAGCACTCGGCAAAAGTACGCAACTTCACAAACTTCGGTATCTTCGTTGAGATCGAAGAGGGCGTAGACGGTCTCATCCACATCAGCGACCTCTCTTGGACAAAGAAGATCAAGCACCCCTCTGAGTTCACACAGATTGGCGAAGTAATCGACGTTCAGGTACTCGAAATAGACAAAGAGAACCGTCGTCTCAGCCTCGGTCACAAACAGCTCGAAGAGAACCCCTGGGATGTATTCGAAACAATCTACACAGTAGGTTCTATCCACGAGGGTGTAATCACAGAGCTCATCGAGAAGGGCGCAGTTGTTTCATTGCCCCACGGTGTTGAAGGCTTCGCAACTCCCAAACACCTTGTAAAAGAGGATGGTTCACAGGCAGCAGCCAACGAGACACTCTCATTCAAGGTAATCGAGTTCAACAAAGAGGCTAAGCGCATCATCCTCTCTCACAGCCGCATTTTCGAAGATGTAGCTAAGGAAGAAGAGAAGATAGAGAAGAAGGCAGCAGCTCAGGCTCGCAAGAACAGCAAGAAGGCAGCAGCAGAAGAGGCTCCCGCTATCCAGAACCAGGCAGCTTCTACAACACTTGGCGACTTCGACGCACTTGCAGCACTCAAGAGCAAGCTCGAAGGTGGAGAATAATAAATCCCCATACATAACAAATCAGGGCAGGTCGGGTATAGTTCCGACCTGCTTTTTTTATCTCCACACGAAATTGCATCCGAATAGTCATAAATAACTACTCGTGTATCTCAAGTAATAAAAATAATTATTGCCAAATTTGCAAAAGAGAAGTAAATTTGCAAAAATATTACACGACGGAAGATGAAACTATCCGAACTGAAAAACGGCGAAACAGCAATAATCATACGAATATCCGGACACGGCGGCTTCCGCAAGCGTATCATGGAAATGGGATTCGTGCGAGGCGAGAAGGTGAAATCCGTTCTCGACTCCCCGCTCAGCGACCCCGTAAAGTACCATGTCATGGGATACGACGTATCCCTGCGTCGCAACGAAGCATCGACGATAGAGGTGCTGCCCGAAGAGGAGGCAAAGAAGATACTCACACCAGCCCCGTCGTTCGGATGTACTGCCGTATGCAACGACTGCTCCACCTGCAACTGCAAACACCGTAAAAGTTCGGCAGTACGCAAGAACACCATAAACGTAGCCTTAGTAGGCAACCCGAACAGCGGCAAGACATCACTCTTCAACACAATGTCGGGCAGCAGCGAGCACGTAGGCAACTACAGCGGAGTAACCGTAGAGGCAAAGACCGGAAGCCTCAACTACAAAGGCTACCGTATAAACCTCACCGACCTGCCAGGCACCTATTCCATTTCGGCATACTCGCCCGAGGAGATATATGTGCGCCGCCACATATACGAACAGGAGCCCGACGTAATAATCAACGCCGTGGTCGCATCGAACATCGAACGCAACCTATACCTTACCACAGAACTGATAGACCTGAACCAGCGTACAGTGGTCGCACTCAACATGTACGATGAACTGAGCGCAAGCGGAGCAAGCCTCGATCACGAGCACCTTGGAGCAATGATGGGAATCCCCATGATACCTACAATAGCCCGCAACGGCAAAGGACTCGACAAACTGCTCGACACAGTGATAGAGATGTTCGAAGGCAACAACAACACAGCCCGACACATACACATAAACTACGGTGCATCAATGGAAGAGGCAATAACCCCATTGGCGCATGAGATGCACAAGGCGACAGACCTTCCCCACCAGTTCCCCGTAAGATATTGGGCTATGAAGCTGCTCGAAAAAGACAGCGAAGCAATCAAACAGCTCCACAACTGCAAGGAAATAGAGAATTGGACAACCCTTGCCGAAAAGCTTGCACACAAGGTGGAGCGTGAGAGCGCCACCGATGTAGAGACAGCCATCAGCGACGCAAAATACGGATTCATAGCCGGTGCATTGCAAGAGACATATACCCCCGGTAACGAAAACGCCAACCTGAAGACACGACGCATCGACCGTCTTGTAGCAAACAAATGGTTAGGCTTTCCGCTATTTTTTGCCCTCATGTGGCTCATGTTCACAGCCGTTTATCAATTGGGAGCATACCCACAGGAATGGATAGCACAGGGATTCAGCATGCTTGGCGAGCTCTGCTCACGCATCATTCCGCCCGGAGCACTGCAAGACCTTGCCATAAACGGAATCATCGGAGGAGTAGGCAGCGTAGCGGTGTTCCTGCCCAACATACTGTTGCTCTATCTTTTCATATCATTGATGGAAGACTCCGGCTACATGGCACGCGCTGCATTCATCATGGACAAACTCATGCACAAGATAGGTCTGCATGGAAAATCGTTCATACCCATGCTCATGGGCTTCGGATGCAACGTACCCGCTATACTTGCCACACGCGCCATAGAGAGCCACAGCAGCCGAATCATAACGATACTCATCACCCCCTTCATGTCGTGCAGCGCACGTCTTCCCGTCTACATACTGCTCGCAGGGGCATTTTTCCCCAAATATGCTCCGATGGTGATGATAGCTCTCTATCTGCTGGGAATAGTAACAGCAGCCATCACAGCGCGTCTGCTACGCATCACCAAGTTCAAGCAGGACGAGACACCCTTTGTGATGGAACTTCCGCCCTACCGCCGTCCCACACTGCGATACACCCTGCACCACATGTGGGATAAGTGCGAACAATACATAAAAAAAATCGGTACAACAGTATTTGCGGCTACGGTAATCATCTGGTTCCTCAGTTACTACCCCCGTCCCGAAATGAGCGACATTGCAACCTATGGCAACGACACATATGCCGAATCGTATATCGGCATGATAGGAAAGACCATAGAACCTGTGATGGAGCCGCTGGGACTCAATTGGCGTTCGAGCATTGCGCTCATCGCCAGCATACCCGCCAAAGAACTTGTGGTAAGCACATTCGGAGTGCTTTACAACAGCGACGAAGCCAATCTCTCGCAATCCCTTGTATCGTCGGGCGACTTCACCGGAAGTTCGGCTGCGGCGTTCTTAGTATTCGTGCTGCTCTTCTTCCCATGCATAGCCACCATAACCACTATAGCCGAAGAGACGGGCAGCAAAAAGATGGCAATCTTCGCCGTCATCTACAACACCGGCATAGCGTGGCTCATAGCATTTGCCGTCAACCAGATAGGAACAATATTATAACCACATACAAAAAACAGTAATGAACATCTCCCCCTACTCGAGCAAAATGAAAGCAGCCGACCTTATTGCAGCCGACTGCAATCTGCTGTCCATATTAGAGCGTTTCGACATAAAATTGGGATTCGGCGAAGCCACTGTAGAAGAGCTGTGCGCACTATACGGACTCTCCCATGAGCTATTCATAACCCTGAGCAACATATACTCGTTCGACAACTACCACCCCAACACCGATACGCTGAAGACGGAAGACATCCCACACATAGTCTCCTACCTTCGCGCATCGCACAAACAGTATATGAACAACAGTCTCCCGGCGCTCCACAACGACATACACACCATGATGGAAGAGTACGAGGAGACAAGCAGATACATTCTCAACAAATTCTTCGACGACTACGACAACGAAATAAAGAAGCACTTCGAATACGAAGAGCAATATGTCTTCCCATATATCGAAAGCCGTCTCAGCGGCTCCGAGGTATCCACAGCTGCATACAATATAACCAAATTCGAGAAGAACCATACAGACATCGACGAAAAGCTGAACGACCTGAAGAACATAATCATAAAGTATCTGCCGGGCAACTACACTTCGGACATACGCATGAAAGTGTTGCGCAGAATATTCCGCATAGAGAGCGACCTCCGCAGGCACACCACCGTAGAGAACAGGCTGCTCATTCCCCTCGTAGCAAAACTGGAACACGACATTGACTAAGATAATACTAAGACAATGGCTAAGAATAAGTATAACATACAACTGATAGAGCCTTCAGAAATAGTTTCAACGGGATTGGCAGCCATAATAAACAGAAGCACAGAATTCGGAATAAGTTCCATACTTCCCAACACCGACTATTTCAACCAAAGACACACGGCATACGACATCATCATAGTAAACCCGACGGCGATATCCATGAACGAGCGCCAGAACATACGCTCTTACCTCGGTGCCGAACGGGGCGAAACAGCCATCGTCGCACTCACCTACGACAACCTCTACGAAAACGAGCTTCTGCAATATGATGGCAGCATAGGCATACACGACACGCCCGAAAGGATTTATCAGAAACTGCACAATGCACTGAAAGAGAGCAGCGAAAACAAAAACGAGATAAACGAACTCTCATCGCGAGAACGTGCCATACTCATATCCGTCGCCAAAGGAAAGCCCAACAAAGAGATTGCCGACGAATACAATATATCCATCTACACTGTGATCTCCCACCGTCGAAACATATCGCGCAAGCTGGGCATCACCAGCATTCCCGGACTCACCGTCTATGCCATAATGAACAAACTGATAGATATATCGAACATACAATAATAGAAATTTCAGAAAATAGGCAATTATTTCTGCAAATAGATGGAAATTTATTTGAAAAGCAAAAAAAAAGAATTAATTTTGCTTCGATGATAACCATAGACAAACATATATCAAATCTGATAGCACTCCACGACTGTGTAATAGTTCCCAGTTTTGGAGCATTTCTGGCACAACGCATCCCCGCACAATACAATGCCGAGGAGCAGATATTCATGCCACCGCACCGCACATTGTGCTTCAACCCCAACATAACGATAGACGACGCACTGTTGGCAACATCATATATGCACCACTACGGCATATCCTACAACCAGGCAACAACATTGCTCAAAGAAGATATCAAGAAGTTGAAGAACAATCTCGCACGCAAAGGCGAGTACTACTTGGGCGAATTGGGAAAAATGTCAATGGACATCGAAGGGACAATAACATTCACACCCTCTGAAAGCGGAATCGAAGACCCAGCCAACTACGGATTTGTACCACTCCCCATAGCCACTCTCAGCCAAAAGGGAGAGCGCACAATCACCATCCCCATCAGCCGCAAACGCATAGCACAATACGTTGCAGCAGCTGCCGCAATAATCATAATGTTTGTTTTTGTTACACCTCTCAGCGAGCACACGTTCAAGAACAACACCAAGGCATCGTTCGGCAACTTCGCTTCACCCGAACAGATTTCGATGATGCAACAGTTGTCTTCACCGCGTCCTGCGACCACATCAGGCGAAAGCCACAAGATAGAGCCTATCACAGACAACAGGACAGCAGAGACACCCGTTGTAGCAGAAGAGACAACAAAGGCACCATTTGCAGAGCCCCTACAGGAAGTAACGGAAGTTGCTACCACCGAGAGCACCCCCGCCCTTGACAAAGCAAAGCAGCACCACATAATAGTAGCAAGTTCGCCCAACATCGACAATGCCAATCTGGCTATCACCGAACTCACTGCAAAGGCTGCCATCAACTACAGGATAGTGGAATGTGGCAAACGCTACCGCATATCAGCAGGAGCGTACCCCACACAGGAAGAGGCACAGGCACAGCTTCCCAAGATACAGGAGACATTCCCCGACGCTTGGATATACATACACTAATTCCCCAAAACAGAGCATGAAGAAAATAATCTGTCCCAAATGCGACCATCCGGTAGTATTCGACGACAGCGGCTATCCTATAGGACAAGTCGTAGTGTTCGAATGTGAAGGCTGCCGCAAGAGTTTCACAATACGTGTAGGCGACGACAATGCAGAAGAGGTTGAAGAGGACCTCGGACACATCGTAGTCGTAGAGAACTGTTTCGGCTTCAAACAGACCTTACAGCTGAAAATGGGCGACAACATCATAGGTCGCTACAACAAAGGAACAGAGATAACACTGCCCATAGAGACAAAAGACCGCAGCATGGACCGCCGCCACTGCATAATAAATGTAAAACGCGACGCGTTCGGCGAGCTTTGCTACACGATACGCGACAACCGCAGCATAGTGGGAACATTCGTCATGAACAAAATACTTGGCGACAAAGAGAGACTGCGCATAGAGGATGGCGCCATAATCACACTCGGAGCAACAACACTTATACTCCATACTCCCGAGCAGTAATAATCGGGATTACAAACAGAACATTAATAAAGCAGGAGGAAAATATACTTCGTTTTCCTCCTGTTTTCGTTTTCTGCATCTCTTTCTTCATAGGGTTTTCATTCACGGCACTTGTTTATATAAGGTTCTGCCCTTACCAGAACGTGCCAAATTTTTCGGGAACCATGACATCAGCAAACTTCTTGCTGTTCGTTATTACTACTCACCTATTGGCTGTTCACTTCCCGTCATTACGGTGTTTTAGAGACTTCCAGCCATTATGAGATGCACATGATTGACTGTATTGTCACATTATCATCCGCGTGTCTGCCCCTCGCCAACGACAATCCATTTATAGGTATTCAATTCCTGCAATCCCATAGGACCGCGTGCATGCAATTTCTGGGTACTTATACCAATCTCCGCGCCGAGACCGAACTCACCTCCATCGGTAAAAGAGGTCGGTACATTGACATATACACACGCAGCATCCACCGCCTTTGTGAAATAATCGGTTGCGCCGGAATCGTTTGAAACAATACATTCGCTATGCCCCGAGCCGAACGATGCAATATGAGCAACAGCCTCTTCTACGCCATCGACCACCCGGACAGAGAGTTTATAATCGAGATATTCCGTTCCGAAACTATCATCTGAAGCATGTTCGAGCAAGGAATGGGGATATTTCCCTTCAAGGGCGCCATATGCAACAGCATCGGCATAAATCACCACATTCGAATCGCTCAACGCACTGCACAACCGGGGAAGTTCCTCCACTCTGCTCCGATGGACCAACAGGCAGTCGAGAGCATTGCAGACGCTCACTCTGCGCGTTTTGGCATTCTTCACTATTGCACAACCCATAGAAATATCACCCGAAGCATCGAAGTAGGTATGGCACACACCGGCACCCGTCTCTATTACAGGGACAGTCGCATTTCGACGCACATAATCTATCAGCCCTCTTCCTCCGCGAGGAATGATAACATCCACAAACCCTCTTGCTCCGAGAAGTTCGGCTGTCGAATCGTGCCCTGCAGGCAAGAGAGAAGCAAGATGCTCATCCATTCCGTATTTACGCAGGACACGATGGATAACATCCATCATGGCACGATTGGAGGAATCTGCATCGCTACCGCCCTTGAGAATACAAGCATTACCCGATTTAAGACACAGCGAAAAGACATCGACCGTAACATTGGGACGTGCCTCATATATAACACCTACAACACCGAAAGGGACGGCAACCTTTTTCAGTCTCATACCGTTGGGACGCACCGTTTCTTCGAGCAGACGCCCCATGGGAGCAGGCAACGTTGCCACATTGCGCACACCCGCGGCTATACCCTTTATACGAAATTCGCTCAACTGCAGACGGTCGTACTTCGGGTCAGATGCATCCATCCTCGCAAGATCTGCTGCATTGGCATCAAGAATATCTTTCGAGGACAACTCCAGTTCATCTGCCAATGCCATCAACACATCGTTTATCTGTTCCTCTCCCGCAAATGCGGCAAACCTACGGCTTGCCTCGCGAGTTTTTATAAATATATCATTCATCATCATTCCAAATAGAGATAATCGTAGTGAACCAAAGGTTTTTTGCCATGAATACCTGCCGACTCCCTTGCCTCTGAGGAATCACAAGCCACACGGCCAATACCTATACGGCAACCATCCTTATCGAATATTCTTACAATATCATCCTTTTCGAAATCACCTTTTACAGCTACTACACCTACGGGGAGCAGACTCACAGCCTTCTCCCCCTTTAGCGCCCTGACAGCAGCCTCGTCTATGTAAATTTCCCCTTTAGCGAATCCTTCGCTATGGGCAATCCACCTCTTCATATTGGAGACTTCGCCCTCAGCAGGCAAGAAACATGTAGAAAGCGTAGTTTCTGGGCTCCTGACAATGTCGGTAAGGATGTTGTCTCTTTTTCCGTTAGCGATATAGACCGCAATACCCTCATCGGCAACCTTACGGGCAATGGAACTCTTTGTAAGCATACCACCCCGTCCGAATCCCGACTTCTCGGTATGGATGTAATCGGACAAATCCTTGTCGCGCTCCACAATGCGTATAACCTCAGAGCACTGCTGCGACGGGGGACCGTTGTATATGCCATCCACATTGCTGAGAATGACAAGCGCCTGAACATCCATCATAGAGGCAATGAGTCCCGAAAGTTCATCATTATCGGTAAACATAAGCTCGGTAACCGAAACTGTATCATTCTCATTCACAATTGGTATGACACTGTTCGCCAACATCACCATCATACAGTTGCGCTGATTAAGGTAATGTCTGCGCGAAGCAAAATTCTCCTTTGTTGTCAACACCTGACCGACTGCAATGCCATGCTCTCTGAAAAGTTCAAAATAGCGGTTGATGAGCTTAGCCTGACCGACAGCCGAAAAAAGCTGACGCTGTTCCACGCTGTCGAGTTTTTTCGAAGGACTTATCTCGCTACGCCCCGAAGCGACGGCACCCGAAGAGACAAGAATAATCTCCATGCCACTCTTGTGCAGTTCGGCAATCTGGTCGACAAGAGCCGACATACGGGTAACATCCAATGTACCGTCCTTGCGGGTAAGGACATTGCTGCCAATCTTCACAGCCAGTCTTTTATAATCAACTCTCTTCATCAGCCTAAAAATCATCTTGCCGACACATTCCGAGCCAACAGGCGGAACAGCCAGGGTACATATTTGAATAGAGGAACCATTATAGTATCGAATCCACCGATAACCTTGTGCTGCTTACAACGCGCAATGGCCTTTATTGCCACTTTGGCACACTTGTTGACATCGTAACCGCTCGCCTGTCCGGGATCCATGATGCCGGTAGGCTTTCCGTTGCCGTCGAGAGCATTCTTCGAAACATCGGTATGCACCCTGCCGGGAATAAGGATTGTGGTCTTTATCTGGGGATATTCCAGTGCAATAGTCTCGTAGAATCCATGAATGGCATGTTTCGAGGCACAATATGCCGAACGCACCGGGAAGCCGAACACGCCTGACACCGACGACACGACAGCAATGTGTACTCCACGCTTCAGGAACATATCCTTCAACGACTTTACAAGGTAGACGCCACCGAAATAGTTCACCTCCATAAGCCGACGGTCGACGCTTATATCTGTTTCGAGCGTAAGCGAACGCTGCGAAATGCCGGCATTGAGCAGAAGAAAATCAATCCCTATGTTCTCGTCATATATCCACTTCACAAGTTCGTCTATAGTCCCGCTATTCTCCATATCCACACATTTGCAGCAAGCATTTACACCCATAGAAATACACTTCTCCTGCACCTTCTGCAGAGTCTCCATGCGACGTCCTGTGAGAATAAGGTTACACCCTTTTGCTGCATATTGATATGCCATAGCTTCGCCTATGCCCGAACCACCACCGGTGATAAGTACTGTTTTATTCTTGAAATCCAACATTGTATTAAAATATATTAGAGGTTTGTAAAATCATATGCGAATATAGCAACAAATGAGCGATAAATATGAATTTACTCAGATATTTTTCGCAGCGGAAGCAGAATGACAAAAGAGCGTCGACAGACTGACAGAGAGACTGACAATATGGCGCAACAATCAAACAAGAAGAGACAAAAAGTGCCAAAAATTCCGAAACCCGCCCCAACAACAATAATGGCAAAATATTTGTTGACTATTCTGTATAAAAACAAGTATATATCATGAGCAATAATAAGAACAAGGAAAAAGAAGAAGAGACAATAATAGACAACGGGCAGACTCCCGAAAACGATGCAACTCCCACAGAGACGGCAGTTGAGAATCAGGAGGAGACACAAGAGGAGATTCTTGACGAACAAGGAGAGCTTGAAAAGAAATTGGCAGAGGCAGCAGAAAAAATTGCTCAGCTCGAGGACAAGTATCTTCGTCAGGCAGCCGAATTCGACAACTACCGCAAACGCACACTCAAAGAGAAAGCCGAACTTATAAAGAACGGAGGCGAACGTGCAATAGAATCGATTCTCCCGGTACTCGACGACTTCGAACGCGCAATAAGCACCATGCAGAAGAGCGAAGAGGCAGAAATATACCTCACTGCTGTAGAGTTGATATTCAGCAAGTTCATAAAGATTCTGGAGCAGAACGGACTTAAGAAGATTGACACACAGGACAAACCGTTCGACACAGACTACCACGAAGCAATAGCAATGGTACCCACCCCGGACGAATCGCTCAAAGGCAAGGTACTCGATTGCATACAGACAGGATATACATTAAACGACAAAGTAATACGCCACTCAAAAGTTGCAGTAGGCGAATAGAGACACTATGGCAAAAAGAGACTACTACGAAGTGCTGGGCGTAGACAAGAATGCCACAGCAGATGCAATAAAAAAGGCATATCGCAAAAAAGCGATACAATACCACCCCGACAAACAACAAGGTAAAAGCGAAGCCGAAAAGAAAGAGGCAGAAGAGCTCTTCAAAGAGGCTGCAGAGGCATACAGCGTACTCAGCGACCCCGACAAGAAAGCACGTTACGACCAGTTCGGACACGCAGGTATGGGCGGCGCATCGGGTGGCGGCTTCAGCGATTTCGGCGACTTCGACCTGAACGACATTTTCAGCAGCGTCTTCGGACAAGGCTTTGGAGGCTTCAGTGGATTCGGAGGATTTGGAGGAGGCGGTGGCAGAACACAGCAGCCACGCTACCGCGGAAGCGACCTGAGAGTGAAAGTAAAGCTCACACTTCAGGAAATTTCGACAGGTGTAACCAAAAAATTCAAACTCAAGAAATATGTAAAATGTTCGCACTGCAACGGCAGCGGCGCCGAAGGCAATGCAACCGAAACCTGTCCCGAATGTAAAGGAACCGGTCGCGTCATACGCACACAGCAGAGCATCTTCGGAATGATGCGCACAGAGACTGTATGTCCCAACTGCGGTGGCGAAGGCAAGGTCATTAAGAACAAATGTTCCCACTGTCAGGGCGACGGTATAGTATCTGGCGAAGAGGTTGTAGAGGTAAACATACCCGCAGGAGTAATGGGCGGTATGCAGTTGTCTATGCGCGGCAAAGGAAATGCAGGAAAGCGCAACGGTGTAAACGGCGATCTTCAGATTATTATAGAGGAGGAGGCACACCCTCAACTTATACGCGACGAAAACGACCTTGTTTACAACCTGCTTCTCGACATACCCACAGCAATTCTCGGAGGCTCTGCCGAAATTCCCACAATAGATGACCCTGTACGTGTGACCATAGAGCCGGGAACACAGCCCGGCAAGGTACTTCGTCTGCGCGGTAAAGGCCTCCCCACCCTCAACGGTTACGGACGTGGCGATATACTCGTCAACATCAGCATATACGTTCCCGAGACCCTTTCGAAAGAGGAAAAGAAGAGCATGGAAAAATTCAAGGAGTCGGAAAATTTCAAGCCCAACTCAAGCGTAAAAGAGAGTATTTTCCGCCGCTTCAAGAAACTGTTCGAATAACAAAAGCGTGTAAACGCCAAAATAGGTAAAAGAAGATGACATACGACGAAACTGTCAACTATCTATACAACTGTGCTCCGCCCTTCCAGCAAGTGGGCGGAGCCGCTTATAAAGAGGGTTTGCACAACAGCATGGCTCTCGACAACCATCTGGGCAACCCCCACCGCAAGTTCCGCACCATACACGTAGCCGGAACTAACGGCAAAGGCTCTTGCTCGCACACAATCGCAGCCATACTGCAGGCTGCGGGATACAAGGTCGGCCTCTACACTTCGCCCCACCTCATAGACTTCCGCGAAAGGATAAGAGTAAACGGGGAGCCTGCAAGCAAAGAGTTCGTAGTGGAGTTTGTGAAACGCGAAAAAGAGTTCTTCGAACCGTTGCAACCCTCATTCTTTGAGCTTACAACAGCTATGGCATTCACATACTTTGCCGAAAAAGATGTAGACGTAGCCGTAGTAGAGGTAGGACTCGGCGGCAGACTCGACTGCACAAACATCATCACCCCCGACCTATCCATAATCACAAACATCAGCCTCGACCACATACAGTACCTCGGCAACACCCTCGAAAAGATTGCTGCCGAAAAGGCAGGCATCATAAAGCCGGGCATCCCAGTTGTCATTGGCGAGACGACAGCCGGAACGCGCGAAGTCTTCACACAAAAAGCAATGCAGGAGCAGGCGCCCATCACATTTGCCGAGGAAAACAATATTATCAAATGCGCCACACCCACAGCCGCAGGCTACACATATACGACAACACTCTTCGGCACCATCAATGGAGAACTTGGAGGCGACTATCAGGTGAAGAACGCAAACACTATACTCAATGCCGTCATCCGGCTGATAGGCATCGGATATAACATCTGCGAAGAGTGCATAGAGAAAGGATTTTCAAATGTATGTGCAACCACTGGTCTTATGGGGCGCTGGCAGAAGATAGGCAAGAATCCCACTGCCATATGCGATGCGGGGCACAATATCGGTGGAATAAAATACATAGTGAACCAACTGAAGAGGGAGAAGTATGCAACGCTGCGCATAGTATTCGGAATGGTCAACGACAAGGAGATTGACGAAGTGCTCGCCATCATGCCCAAAGAGGCTACATACTATTTTACACAGGCAAGCATACATCGTGCCCTGCCCGCCGAAGAGATGCAGACAAAAGCAGCAAAATATGGACTTAGAGGGGAAGCCTACCCCACCGTAATGGCAGCGTTACAGGCAGCACAAGCAGACGCGACCCCGGATGATTTCATATTCATTGGAGGCAGTTGCTTCGTTGTAGCCGACCTTTTGCAAGGAATCTGTTTCTGACTAAAGGACAAGGCTGTAGGCTGACTCTTTTCACGCGAAGAAGAAATTTTATTGTTTAACTTAAATATATATTGAATATGGGAACACTTATCTGGTTAGCAGGTCTCATCTGCGCAATCTGGTGTGTATTGGACATCTTTAAGAAACCTATCAGCATTGTAGGCAAACTGATTTTGACAGTCATTGTGCTGGCTACAAGCTGGCTCGGCCTGGTGCTCTACTATTTCTGGGCACGCCACCATGTAACAACTTGGTTCAAGTAATGAAACACACCCAAACAAAGAAAGTGTCTGCGACTTGCCGTAGACACTTTCTTTGTTTTAGGGTGATTTAAGAAGCTTTTTGCCCACTACAAAAAGAATAAAAAGTATTACTGTCCGGTAAACATGCTTAAGCCCTTAAGGTTCTATTCTTTAAGTTGCTACAACCCCCATTGTTTCATTGAGAGGTTCATTGCTTCATTGATGCGCATTAAGCTTTTAGGCAGACTGCGCCAATGACTTTTGGATAAAGGCGAAAGTTTGTGCAAGCGAGAGCAGAGGGCAAATTCATTTGGACTATGCCGAGAGCAGCCAAACTTGCGCGAAGCGAAAGACTGTTTGAGCCCATATGAAGTATGGGCGAGTTCCGCAGCCCCAAAAGTCATCAGCTGAGG
>JAZNKR010000164.1:0-14572 GCA_045578665.1 Bacteroidaceae bacterium
CTCTCGGCATAGTGCAAATGAATTTGCCCTCTGCTCTCGCTTGCACAAACTTTCGCCTCTTTCCAAAAGTCATTGGCGCAGTCTGCCTAAAAGCTTAATGCGCATCAATGAAGCAATGAACCTCTCAATGAAGCAATCGGGCTTGTAGCAACTTAAAGAATAGAACCTTAAGGGCTAAAGCATGTTTTCCGGACAGTAATAATAAAAAAACGAGGAGCGCCTTTTGTGGACGCTCCTCAGTTTTTAGGTGTTTTATATCTGTCGAAGTGGTTATTCGGTCTTCTTGTCGCCGAACCATTTGCCGTAAAATATCCTGCGGTCGACTTTGAAGAGTGCACCGTAGCCCTGTCGGTACCCGTCGCGGTATCTGCCGTACCAGAAGTCGCCGTTCGCCCAATAGTATATTCCATAGCCGTGGCGGCGACCGTTGCGCAGTTCGCCGTAGTAGGCATCGCCGTTCTTGTATGTTATCTTCTGGAATGTGTAGGGCTGCAGCTCTTCGGCTGAGTATTCAGCGTCGCCCTCGATTGTGTGTACGCTGCTTATCTTGCCGGTGGTGAGGTCATATTCGGTATATGTGGTCTCACTTCCTACTCTGGCTATACTGTTGCCCATGATTATGCCGAACATGAATTTGCCGCGGCTGTATTGTCCGAAGCATTGCGACCCGTTGTTGGCGAGATAATAACCCCAACCATATATGACGTTGTCGATAAGATGTCCGGTAAATTGACCGTCGGGGCTCGAAATGTATTTCACTTCCGATTCTTCGAGGTGGTCGCAGAATACGGCTTGCAGTGGGTCGCACATTTCCTCATAGAGTCTTACGCGGTCCTGTGCCGCAAGCAGTGTGGGGATTATTGCGAGAAGTGCTATAATGGTTCTTTTCATGTTGTTGTTTTGTATAGTCCGTTTTTTCTGATGTAGTCGAGTACTGCGGGGTGGAGCCACTCTTCCATGTTGTCGCCTGTGGCTATTGCATTGCGTATCTCTGTGGAACTGATGTCGAGAAGCGGTGATTGCAGCCATTTTACACCTGCGGGTAGTGTAGGCATCTCCTCGCCGTCGCGTGGGTAGACAATTATTGCGAATCGCGACATTATCTCGTCGGCTTTGTACCATTTGTCTATCTTTCTCCAATTGTCGGCACCCATCAGCAACAGGAACTCACGGTCGGGGTATACCTCTTCCAACGCATTCAGGGTGTTTATGGTGTAGGAGGGGCGGGGCAGTGAGAACTCGAAATCGCTGGCTTGCATCCTCTCTTCGCCGGCGAGCGCGGATTGCACCATCTTCAGACGGTCGCTCTCGGCTGTCAGCTTGCACTCCTGCTTGTGGGGGTTTTGTGGCGTTACAAGAAACCATACTTCGTCGGCGAGATTGCTCTCTCTCACCGCGCGTGCGAGGGAGGTGTGCCCGTTGTGTATGGGGTCGAAACTTCCCCCAAAGAGGGCTGTGCGTATCTTTTTATTCTTCACTTAAAAATTTATTTACAATTTTTAGTAGCTCTTCCTGCGCCTTTTCGAGTTTGTCGTTTATTATCACAACGTCGGCGCGAGGGGCAAAACTCATTTCGTATTCTGCCTTTGCGAGTCGTTTTTCCATCTCTTCGAGAGTGGTGTCGCCTCTGCCTGTGAGACGGTTGCGAAGCTCTTCGATTGATGGGGCTTGCACAAATACGAAAAGTGCCCGCTCTCCATAAAACTCCTTGAGGTTGCATCCGCCTTTCACATCTACGTCGAAGATTATGTTGTTTGTCTCCAACTGCTTCTCTACCTGTGATTTGAGCGTGCCGTAGAAACGGTCTTCGTACACCTCTTCGTATTCCACAAATTCGTTGTTTGCTATCTTTTTGCGGAACTCATCGGGCGTGAAGAAAAAGTATTCCACTCCGTTGCGCTCCTCTCCGCGAGGAGGGCGGCTGGTGGCTGATACCGAGAATGCGAATGAGTCGTCTACCGACATCAGATAACGGACCAATGTCGATTTGCCCGAACCGGAGGGTGCTGAGAATATGATGACTTTTCCGTTTTTCATTTTTGTGAATAAATTTTACATTACGTTCAGTACTTGCTCTTTTATCTGTTCGAGCTCGTCTTTCATCTTTACGACGATGTTCTGCATCTCGGCATGATTGCTCTTGCTGCCGAGGGTGTTTATCTCGCGTCCCATCTCCTGGGCGATGAAACCTAACTTCTTGCCCTGTCCGTGCTCGCCCTCCATTGTGGAGATGAAGTAGTCGAGGTGGTTTGCAAGACGTTGTTTCTCTTCGTTGATGTCGAGTTTCTCAATGTAATAGATAAGCTCTTGTTCGAAGCGGTTGTTGTCGTACTCTGTCTGCAACTTGCTCTCGAGAGTCTCTGTTATGCGGTTGCGTATCTTCTCTATACGCTCTTTTTCGTAAGGCTCCACAGATGCAAGCAGTGCGGATATGTTGGAGATTTTTTCTCTGAATTTCTTTGCCAGCGCTTCGCCCTCCTGTTTCCTGAAGGCAATCATCTCGTCGATGGCTCTCTCTACTGTGGCAAGGGCAATTTCCCACTCTTCGTCGGTGAGTTCGTACACCTCTTTGCTGGATACGACTTCGGGCATGCGTATGAGTATCTCCATCAGATTTTCGGGCATCGCAATTCCCGTCTGCTCCGATGCTGCCTTCATCTGCTCTATGTAGTTCTGCATGGCGGCGATGTTTATCGAGGGTATGGCTACAGTACATTCTGCCTGCTCCACCCATAGCGAGAAATCCACTTTGCCGCGTTCGAGCCTGTTGGTGATGAGGGTACGTATCTCCATCTCTTTCTCGCGGAACTGTGCTGCCATCCTGGTCGACAGGTCCATCGCCTTTCCGTTCAATGAGCGGATTTCGGCGCATATTTTTCTATTCTGGAAAAGTGTTACGGCCTTTCCGTAACCGGTCATGGAGTATATCATTGCTTTTTGTGTGTTATTTGCTTGTAATGTTTTTTTTGTTCGACCGACAAATATACAGATTCTGCACCGCAAAATCAAATAAGAGGGGTGGTTTCCGATAAAATGAATCTCATTATCCGAAAAAGTTTTGTCTGTTTTGGGAATTATAACGTTTTTTCGCCATTATTATTTATAGTTAATCATTATAATTCGTATCTTTGCGCTAAAGCGCGAATACAGGATTCGGCTCGGGATAAAAAACATTGTTTTGTTCTCCGCTCGCCTTTCACTGTAATTGCGCTAATGCGCGAATACAGGATTCGGCTCGGGATAAAAAACATTATTTTGTTCTCCGCTCGCCTTTCACTGTAATGGTGCTAATACGCAAATGTTATGATGCAGCGCTCTGCATCGGACTATTGAAAAACAGAAAACTGAGATGGCTGTAATACTGAATATTGAAGCTTCCACCGAGGTCTGCTCGGTTGCTCTCAGCGAGAGCGGGGAGGTCTTTTTTAATCGTGTGAGCGAGAAAGAACTCTCTCATGCGCAAGTGCTTGCCCCTTTTGTGGAAGAAGCAATATCCACTGCCGACAGCAGGGCTATGAAAATAGATGCGGTGGCATTGAGCTGCGGTCCCGGTTCATATACAGGGCTTAGAATAGCAAGCTCCACGGCGAAAGGTGTCTGTTACGGCAGAGAGATTCCGCTGATAGCCCTGCCTACGACCAAGATAATGTCGGTACCCGTGCTTTTCCGCGACGAACTTCCCGACGAAGCGTTGCTCTGCCCCATGATAGATGCAAGACGCACCGAGGTCTATGCGACGATATACGACCGTGCGCTTAATGTCTGCATGGAGACACGTGCCGAGGTGGTTACAGAGGAGAGTTTCCTGGAGATACTCGACAAACACCCCGTCTACTTCTTCGGTAATGGAGCCGAAAAGTGCCGCTCTATAATAACGCACGAAAATGCACACTTCCTCGATGGATATAAGAATCCGCTTGCCAAGTGGATGATGCCTCTTGCCGAGCGTGCGTGGCTCGACGAGAAGTTTGAGGATACAGCCTATTTCGAACCGTTTTATTTGAAAAATTTTGTAGCAACAAAATCAAAAGACCTGTTGAGAATGCCATGATGGAATATAATACCAAGAAAAAAAGATTGCCCCTGCCCGAATATGGTCGCGCCGTGCAGAAAATGGTCGACCATGCGCTGACTATCGAAGATAGGGAGAAGCGTCAGGAGTGTGCCGAGACAATCATCAGCATAATGAGCGGAATGTTCCCCACCAACAAGGACAATCCCGAAGCGAGAAGAAAACTCTGGGATCATCTTGCCATAATGTCGGACTTCTCTTTGGATATCGACTATCCTTGCGAGGTAATTCGCAAAGAGGAGTTTACCGAGCCTCCCACAAGAATACCCTATCTCCAGGGCGAGGTGAAGAACAGGCACTACGGACGTTTTGTGGAGGAGATGATTGCATATGCCTGCGAAATGGAAGAGGGCGAAGAGAAGGAGCATCTCATCTGGCTCATAACCGTGCAGATGAAAAAGGTCTATCTCCTGTGGAACAAAGATACGGTGGATGACAAACAGATATTCGACGATTTGCGCGAATACTCCAATGGAAAGATTGATATTAAGGACATGGAGATAAAAATGTCTCACTATCCCCATAATGGGGGCAACGCACAGCGCAACAATCCCAAACGTAAGAAAATCTTCAAGAGGAAGTATTAATTGATAAACACCTAATACCCGGACTACTATGGCATCGTTTATAATCGAAGGAAACAGACGCCTCAGCGGAGAGATAATCCCACAAGGTGCAAAGAATGAAGCACTGCAGATAATCTGCGCCACGCTCCTGACTCCCGAAAAGGTAACAATCGAGAATATCCCTGATATACTCGATGTCAACAACCTCATCTCCCTGTTGATAAGAATGGGTGTCTCCGTAAGTCAGACGGGCGAGGGATGCTTCACATTTCAGGCGGCAGACATAAACCTCGAATATCTCGAAAGCGATGAGTTCCTCAAGAGCTGTTCGGCTCTGCGAGGCTCGGTGATGCTTATGGGACCGTTGCTTGCCCGCTTCGGCAAGACAATGATGGCAAAGCCCGGAGGCGACAAGATAGGTCGCCGTCGTCTCGATACACATTTCATAGGTCTGCAGAAACTGGGTGCAAATTTCTCATTCGACGACAAACGTCAGGTCTACACCCTCGAGGCAGACAGATTGTGCGGTGCGTCGATGCTACTCGACGAAGCATCGGTTACCGGTACAGCCAACATCCTTATGGCGGCTGTGCTTGCCAAAGGCAAGACAACAATATACAATGCAGCCTGCGAACCCTATCTGCAACAGTTGAGCAAAATGCTCACAGCGATGGGGGCAAAGATAAGCGGCATAGCAAGCAACCTGCTTACAATCGAGGGGGTGGATTCATTGGGTGGATGCCACCACCGCATTCTGCCCGACATGATAGAGGTGGGCAGTTTCATAGGTATGGCTGCAATGACAGGCAGTGAACTTACCATCAAGGATGTTTCCTACGAGAACCTCGGTATAATCCCCGACAGTTTCAGACGTCTCGGAATAAAGTTCGAGAAGAGGGGTGCAGACATATATATCCCCTCGCAGGAGCAGTATGAGATAGAATCCTTCATCGACGGCTCCATAATGACGATAAGCGATGCACCCTGGCCCGGTCTCACCCCCGACCTCATAAGCGTGCTCTTGGTGACAGCCATACAGGCCAAAGGCAGTGTGCTCATACACCAGAAGATGTTCGAGAGCCGTCTCTTCTTTGTAGACAAGCTCATAGATATGGGCGCACAGATAATCCTATGCGATCCCCACCGCGCTGTGGTAGTAGGACACAACAAGCAGCACAAACTGAGGGCCCGCACAATGAGTTCTCCCGACATACGTGCGGGAATAGCCCTGCTGATAGCAGCCATGAGTGCCGACGGCACCAGCCGCATCGACAACATAGAACAGATAGACAGAGGCTACCAGAACCTCGAGAAGCGTCTGAACAACATCGGCGCCAAAATAACGAGGTCGTAACCAAAAACAGATACACCCTTATGTTAAAGAAAGAGGACTTTGTTTACTTCGGCAGACTCACCAAGCCCCACGGGACAAAAGGCGAGATAGGCATCAACGGCGACGGCATAATACTCGGCGAGGATTGCGACTTTGTAGCCTGCGAACTCGACGGCATATTGGTGCCTTTCTTCCTTGAAAGTTGCCGCGGCAAGAACAACGATACGATAATAGTGAAATTCGAACACCTCGACAGCGCAGAGAGTGTGCGTTTTCTCACCAACTGCGCCACATATATCCCCCGTGAATGGATAGACGAGGAGGAAAACTATACATGGAAATATTTTGTCGGTTTCACCGCAGAGGATGAGACCGTGGGTGAGCTCGGCGAAATAACCGATGTCGACGACACCACTATAAACACTCTTTTTGTGGTGGACTACAACGGCGAAGAGCTGCTTGTCCCCGCCGGTGAGGAGATGATAAAAGAGATAGATCACGAGCAGAGGATAATAAGATTCAATCTCCCCGAGGGGTTGATAGAATAAAAGAACAACACGAATGGACGAAAAAAAGAAAGTAAAAAAAGGCCTGATGAAGAAATACAGGCTCACAATACGCAACGAGAGCGAGCTCGGTAAAGCCCTCGGCTTCTACTTCTCTCCCTTTGCTGTGATATTGTCGCTTATACTCTCCTTTTTGGGAGCCGTAGGTATCATATACCTGATAATCGTCTTCACCCCGGTAGGCGAATATCTCCCGGGCTATGTAAACGAGAAGGCGCGCGAGAAACAGGTGAGGGAACTGCTCCGTGTCGACTCCCTCAACAACGAACTTGCAAAGCAGGAGAGATATATAAAGAATATAAAAGCCATAATGTCGGGGGTAGAGCCCGACAGCATACTGCCCCCCGATACCCTCAAGACCAAAGATGGTTATCCGATAGAGGCAACCGAACTCGAAAACAAATTTGCCGAAAATTTTGTGAAGGCAGAGAAGTACAACCTCACCTCGCAGGCGAAAACAGTAGGTGCATTGCAGGAACTCCATCTCTTCCGTCCCACGGTGGGAATCATCACCCGCAAGTTCGATGCCAATCTGCGCCACTATGGGGTAGACATTGCCCAGAATCCCGGCGAAGGTGTGCTTGCAATACTCGACGGCACGGTGATAATGAGCGACTACACCGCCAACGACGGATATATGCTTGTCGTCCAGCACAAGCAGAACCTTACCTCGGTCTACCGCAACTGCCACACAGTGCTCAAGAAAGTGGGCGACAAGGTCATAGGCGGTGAGGCAATAGCCGCACTCGGCAAAGAGACCGAAGCTGACAGAAAAGAAGAATCAACAGACAATAACATAAAAAAGCCATACCTTCACTTCGAACTATGGCACAGGGGCGAAGCGCTCAATCCCGAGATATACATCGCCTTTTAACAAACAAGTAATTATGAAAGATACCTCAAAAAGGACAATAGCCATACTTGGCTCTACAGGCTCTATAGGCACTCAGACGTTGCAGGTGGTTGAAGAGCATCCCGAATGTTTCGAGGTCTATGCCCTCACCGCCAACGAAAGGGTTGACGAACTTATAGAACAGGCAAAGAAGTTCCAGCCCGAAGCTGTGGTCATAGCCAACGAATCCAAATACGAATATCTGAAGGAGGCACTCAAGGAGCTTCCCATAAAAGTTTACGGCGGATATGAGTCTATATGCCAGATAGTGCAATCCGAACCGATAGATGTAGTGGTGACGGCACTTGTCGGATTTTCGGGATTGCGTCCCACCATCGAGGCAATAAAGGCAGGCAAGGCGATAGCGCTTGCCAACAAAGAGACTATGGTCGTTGCCGGCGAGCTTATAAACGCACTTGCAATGAAGCACGAGACTCCCATACTGCCGGTCGACTCGGAACATTCTGCCATATTCCAGTGCCTTGCCGGAGAGGCGGGCAACAGCGTGGAGAAACTCATCCTCACAGCATCGGGAGGTCCATTCCGCACATTCAGCAAAGAGCAGCTCGAGACTGTAACAAGGGAGCAGGCACTCAAACATCCCAACTGGAGCATGGGGGCAAAAATCACAATCGACTCGGCGTCCATGATGAACAAAGGCTTCGAAGTGATAGAGGCAAAATGGCTCTTCGGTCTCGACGCCAAAAGCATAGATGTGATAGTACATCCCCAATCGGTCATCCACTCTATGGTGCAATTTACGGACGGTGCCGTCAAGGCACAGTTGGGTACACCCGATATGCGTCTCCCCATCATGTATGCCCTCTCGTACCCTACACGTCTCCCCTCGACCTTCGAACGTCTCGACTTTACAAAGGTTACGCAGTTGACATTCGAAGAGCCCGACACAGAACGCTTCCCCAATCTGCAGATGGCATATCAGGCTTTGAAGATGGGCGGCAATATGCCCTGCGTGCTCAATGCAGCCAATGAGGTGTGCGTGGCGGCATTCCTTAAAGAAAAGATAAGATTCACCGAAATGAGCCGATTGATAGAGCGTGCCATGCAGAGCATCGACTACCAGTTGAAGCCCACACTCGACAATCTCATTGATACGGACAAAGCCACACGCCGCATGGTAGAGGGCTGGATATAAACAACTTCTATAACAAAACAGTAAAAACAGATGGAAATATTCTTGATACGTGCCTTACAGTTGATAATGGCACTGAGTCTTTTGGTACTTATACACGAATACGGACACTTCATCTTCTCGCGTCTTTTCAAGGTGAGAGTGGAGAAGTTCTACCTCTTTTTCGATTGGAAATTCTCGCTCTTCAAATGGAAACCCAAGAACAGCGAAACAGAATACGGAATAGGATGGATACCCCTCGGAGGTTACTGCAAGATTTCGGGAATGATAGACGAATCTATGGATACCGAGCAGATGAAACTTCCTCCCCAACCGTATGAATTCCGCGCAAAGCCTGCCTACCAGCGTCTGCTGATAATGATAGGCGGTGTGCTGTTCAACTTCATCCTCGCACTCTTCATCTATTCGATGGTGCTCTTTACATGGGGCGAAAGCTACTACGATGTACGCAAGGCTGCATACGGCATGGAGTTCAACGAGAATGCCAAGGCTCTCGGTTTTGTCGACGGCGACATACTCCTGAAGGCAGGCGATGAGACTCTCGAAAAATTCGACATCGACCTCATCAGAAAGATAGTCGATAAAAAGAGTGTGACGGTGCTTCGGAGCGGCGCAGAGACAACAATCACCATCCCCGAGGAGTTCGGATTGCTCGACATAGGTAAGGAGGCTCCCTTCATCCAGTACAGAATCCCTGCGGTCATCGACAGCATACTGCCCGGCAGTCCTGCGGCATTGGCAGACATCAGAAAGGGCGACAGCATCACAGCCATTGCAGGCAACGGGGTCAATTCGTGGTACCGCCTGATGGAGGTGATGGAGAACCTCAAAGAGACAGGCGCGGAAAAGGTGGATATAAAAGCAATAAGGGACGGCAGCGAAATTTCGCTGACAGCCGTTGTCGACAGCACAATCAAGTTGGGTGTGATGCCCCGTACACTCGGTTATACTCCCGTCGTGCGTGAGTATGGTTTCTTCGAATCGTTCCCCGCAGGTGTACTCTACGGATGCAACGTGCTCAAAGGATATGTGAGCGACTTCAAATATGTTTTCTCGAGCGAGGGCGCAAAGTCGGTGGGAATGTTCGGTACCATAGGCAGCATGTTCCCCTCGGTGTGGGACTGGCACAAGTTCTGGCTCATGACAGCCTTCCTCTCGATAGTGCTTGCATTCATGAACATCCTGCCCATCCCCGCACTCGACGGTGGACACGTGCTCTTCCTTCTTGTAGAGGTGGTTACAGGCCGCAAGCCCAGCGACAAGTTCCTCGAGTATGCCCAGATGACAGGTATGTGCATACTTTTGGGACTCTTCCTTTTGGCAGCATACAACGATATAACAAGATTCCTCTTCTGATAATATAAGAATATAAAATGCGAAAATCCCTATATATAATAATGATGGCAGCAACTATGTGCGCTTGTGGAACATCTACACAAAGCAGGCAGACAGCAGTCGATGTCTCACAGCCCGACGAGAAGGAATATGCCATTGCACGTCGTGTAAACGAGGCATCCTTAAAACTCTTCCACGAAGTATACAGGATGGAGAGGAATAGCGACAACCTCTGTGTTTCACCTGCAAGTGCCTCTTGGGCGCTCTCTATGGCAGCCGGCGGCGCACGTTCGGCAACGGCAACACAGCTGTACAAAGCATTGGGATTTGACACCCCGGAGAGGGAAACCGTCAATCTCTATCAGCAAAAATATATAGCCCGTCTTGCATCACTCAACGACAAAAAGACAACTGTTGCCATAGCAAACTCAATGTGGGTAAACAAGCAGTTCAAACTGGAGAAGCAGTTTGTGAAGGAGAATGAGAAATTCTACAATGCAGCAGTGAAGAACTGCACTTTCAATGCAGACGCAGTGAAGGCGATAAACAGCTGGTGCAGCGAAAATACCGCAGGCAGGATAGATGAGATAGTGAAAGAGATAAACCCTATGGCGCAGATGTACCTCATCAATGCCCTCTACTTCAATTCGCGCTGGAAGGATGTCTTCTCCAAGAAGCGCACAACGGAGCAGACCTTCACAAAAGAGAACGGCGAAAAGATAAAGGTGCAGATGATGCACGACACTTCGCGTGCCCGATACTTCGAGAACGACAAGGTGCAGATGGCAGAAAAGCCTTTCGACAAAGGCGAGTTCAGCATGTACTTCATACTTCCCCGCGAGGGAGTGGCAATGGACGATGTTGCGGCTGAACTTTCAACCTCTTTCTATGCATGGTGCGACAGCTTTACAAGGTGCGATGTCAACCTCTCACTGCCCCGTTTCAGTGCCGACTACGGTACAAGTCTCAAGGATGCCTTGCAGGCATTGGGAGTGGAAAAGGCATTTACTTCGGAAGCCGACTTCTCGGGAATCTCCGATGAGGATGTGCGCATAGGTGATGTCCTGCAAAAGACATTCATAAAGGTGGACGAGGAGGGTGCAGAGGCTGCCGCTGTAACCTCGGTGATGCTCGAAGCCATGTCTGCCGGTCCTCCTGTCATTAAACATCTTACACTCGACCGTCCTTTCTTCTACGCTATATGTGAGAGAACAACAGGTGGCATCCTCTTCATGGGAAAGAACGGACACCCAAAGGAATAACCTTTAAACAACGATAAAAATGAAAAAATTATTTGGTACGGCCCTACTGCTTCTTGTAGTATTGGCAAGTTTTGCAAAGACCCCGAAGTATGTATTTTACTTCATTGGCGACGGTATGGGTCCCTCGCATGTTCTCGGAACAGAGTATTATCTTGGTGAACTCGAAGGTGTAATCGGACGCCCCAACAAACTCTGCTTCACACAATTCCCCAAGAGTGCCTTTGTAAGCACATATTCCAAGAGTAACGGTGTAACCGATTCGGCTGCGTCGGGAACTGCTCTTGCAACAGGCTCAAAGACAAAGAACGGCTTCCTCGGTGTAGAGATGGATACAACTCCCGTATACAGTGTTGCATACGCAGCCAAACAGGCAGGTTATGCAGTCGGTGTTTCAACTACAGTCGGCATCAACCACGCTACTCCCGGTGCATTCTATGCCCACCAGCCCGGACGTTCACGTTACTATGAGATAGGCAAGGATATGCTTGTAGCCGATTACGACTTCTACGCAGGTGGCGACCTTATTGTAAACAAGAATGAACAGCGCGACGAAATTTACGAAAAGGCAAAGGCCCAGGGATACACTATCGCCCGCGGATTTGATGACTACAAGGCAAACGGCAAGAATGCCAAGAAACTCATGCTCTATCAGAAGGAGGTTGCAACAGACCTTCCCTACGCAATTGACCGCGAAGAGGGCGACCTCACACTTGCACAGATAACAGAGGCGGGAATCGAATTCCTCTCAAAGAAGAGCAAGAAGGGCTTCTTCCTGATGGTAGAGGGCGGTAAAATCGACTACGCTTCACACTCTGACGACGGTGCGACTGCATTGAACGAGGTTATCGACTTCGACAATGCAATCAAGGTGGCATACGAGTTCTACAAGAAACGTCCCAACGAAACACTTATCGTTGTAACAGCCGACCACGAGACCGGTGGTCTTGTACTCGGTTACAGCGGTGCATACGCCCTCAACCTCAAAGCCCTGAAGGGTCAGAAGGTAAGTGCCGACAGAATGGCATCCATCCTTCGCCGTGCAAGCCGCGCACGTATGGAACTCCGTTGGGAGCGTGTGCAGGAGCTTCTCAAGGAGAACTTCGGTCTCTGGGACGAAGTTGAACTTACAAAAGAGGAGACACACGAGCTGAGAGCCTATTTCGAGCAGGCATACGCTACTACCGATATAGCAAAGCGTGAGAGCAAACTCTCTTCAATGGCACATCGTGCAAAGCAGATGGTAAACCACAAGGCTCTTCTCTCTTGGGCAGGTCCCAACCACTCGGCAAGCTTTGTTCCTCTCTTTGCGATAGGTGCAGGCTCAGAGAATTTCCACGGTGTAATAGACAATACAGATATTCCCAAAATCATCAAGAAGACTGCACGTTATACAAAGTAACAGCAGAAGGTTACAGATACGTTTGCGCCCCTCATTTTCGCGAAAATGAGGGGCGCAATGTGTATATGTGGCAATTGCTTCTTAAACAACTTTTTGAGTATTATTGCTTAAATCTACAAAATTATATTTGTTTAGACCAAAAATGCCACTTTCTTGTTCGAATTTCTTTGTTACAATATCAATGGCGATTTCAGATTGGTCGACGCCTATCCAATTTCTTCCGCAGATATCTGCAGCTAATAATGTAGAACCTGAGCCACAAAAGCAATCCATTACAATTGAATCGATATTTGAGGATGCTTCTACTATAAATTTTAACATATCAAGGTTCTTCTCTGTTGGATATGTTGGGTTTACAGGGTCTTTAAATTCCCATATATCCTGTGCCTTTTTGCTTGTATGTTCGTCTGCGTAATTGATTTTTCTTGGATTGCCTGTTTTTGACCATTCAATTAGACCGGCCTCGTCAAGTCTTTCTAATTCTTCTACAGAGCAACGCCAATGTCTTCCTTTGGGTGGCAACATTCCTCTGAATGGCTTATTTGTGCCGCCTTTTGTCTCTCCTGGTGCATGAATGGGTACAGTTGTATATCTTCTACCATTTTTATCAACCTTGTTATATAGCGTCGAAATATCTTCTGAACTACATTTTATTTGCGGTCGATTCCAAATAGGGTTTTTCCCTTTAGTGTAGAATAAAATTAAATCTTTTATATTTCCGTATCCTACTCTTTCGAAATTCTTAGGATTACATTTGATTCTTGTTATGTCGTTTCTGAAATTTTCCATGCCGAAAATTTCGTCAAGCATAACTTTTACATAGTGTCCTATCTTGTAGTCAATATGGAGGTATAATGAACCTCTGTCAGACAACAGCTCATATATTAAAACAATTCTCTCTTTAAGAAAAGATATGAAATCTTTTCCTTTTAATATATCTGTATATGCGACTTGTGAATCGGATGATTTACTGATAGTAGCAACTCTTCCATCTGAGTCTATTGCAAAAGTACCACCAGTGGCAAATGGCGGATCAATATACACTAAGTCTATTTTACCTTTGTAGCCATTATTCAAAAGCCATTGTAAAGCTTGAAAATTATCACCTTTGAAAAGTAAGTTATTTTCCATTACTTGCAATATAACATAAATAATCTCTTAATAATAGCGCACTCATTATAGGCACATCTTTAGTTGTTATTTCTGAGTACATTTTCTTTTTGCTTTTTATATAAAGAACTCCGTCTAGTATGGCAATGTTTATTACATTTTTTGCCGTTTTTTCCATGACGGTTGTCATAGCGTCAAGAAATTGATCATTCTGATGCCCTCCTTCATCTGATATGAACTTGGCTTCGCCTATAATATAAGTATTATTACATCTTGCTATAAAATCTATTCCTTTATTTCTTTTGTATCCTAAATGTTTTTGTGCGAAATTCATTAATTGCGAATCTGAACCGGAAAGAATTGCATTATTATTATTGCTCATGAATATTTCTTCAGGGACTGGGAAATATCCTAATGTCCCTGATTCTACCCATCTTCTGAATAGCGGTCCCATTTGTCTGTTTGTCTCTTTTGGTTGAGTGCATTTTTCATACAATCTGTCAAGTCCTATTTCTCTAACTCTTCCACATATCCTGTTAACAGTGTTCGGATTTCTTTCTATCGCAGATTTATCTCTTCTGAAATAAGGAACATACCCATCTTTTATTGGAAATAGGTCTAATTCTAAAAGTGCTTTAAATAATTCTACGTTATTACTATTATTATAGTTGGTAACGATTCTGTCCCAAATATGTTTGTCGATTTCTCTTATACTATCTGGGCTTAGAGGGTATACGGAAAATAATTGGTCCAAGTAATCGCGTTGATTGGCTAATTCAATACTTTGTTCTGTAAAATAATTCACAATATTATCTTTAAGTGTTTGTACTTCTATTATGCAAAAATAAATATATTTTGGTTTGCAACAATATGATTTTTAAAAT
>JAZNKR010000165.1:0-7387 GCA_045578665.1 Bacteroidaceae bacterium
TCAACACTTCTCTCACGCACTCGAAAGCATAAGTTTGAACGGGAGAGTTCATCATCCAATGATGCTTGTTTTTTGAGATAGATTGAGACTTTCATTGCATACGTTTTTTAATCACGATGCAAAGGTATATAAATTCCCGTAAATGTTCCCATATATCCCGAAAAAACTTAAAACAAATTGAAAGAAATTTTATAGTGGGAATTTGTGATACCATTGTAAAACAGCGGTTTAGTTTAGTTTATTCTATAGAAATTGAACTGGACTAAACCACTTATTTTTAGGTATTGCGGTTCCACGCTTTTTTTGTTCAATATCCTTCTGATGGACTGTTGAAGGGCAACAAATATGTTATGAAACTATTAAAATCGTTTATTCTTGCGATTGTAATATATTTATTGTTTTCTAGTTGCTCGGTGTATTTACAAAAAAATAGTGCTAAATATACGACTCATTGGGAGTCATACGGTGAGTATGATATAAAGAATAAAACTTTTTATATTATACCATTGGATTCCAATATCTCGAAAAACAATTTGGAATTTAAGGAATTTGCCAATGAGTTTGAAAAAAGTTTAATTTACTCTGGTGCTGTCAAAAGTGATAACGAAGAAACTGCTGATATGTGTATCTTGATGAATTACGGTATTAGCGATAAATCATATACAGAGAAAACATCTGTGCCAATTTATGGTCAAACAGGAATATCGTCCATCACTACGACTTCAAATACAATTGGTAACGCTTACGGAAATATATACTCTTATGGAAATTATGCTTATGGCAATGTTTCTGCAAACTCTACTACAACGAAGAGGACTGTTGTAGTGCCCAAATACGGAATAACAGGATATGAAACTATTAGTAATAATGTGTCAAAATTCCTTAGATATCTATCTTTATATGCTTTTGATAACCAAGAGAAAGATGATGTCAAGATGATTTGGCAAATAAATATTGCCAGCGAAGGCTCCTCAAATCAATTACGGAAAATCATTCCTTATATGGCTTATTCAACGCGATGCGAATATGGTAAAAAAAACAAAGATATAAGTTCATTTTCTGTGTATGAATCTGATTATATGTATAGTTTGTATGAAAGCGGATTCTTGCTTAAGGACAATGTTATAGTATGGCCTAAGGCAATAGTCTCCAATGAGGATTTTCAAGTTGCTTTTGTCGAAAAGGGCGAAAATGAAACCTCTATCTGTATAAGAAAGACTAAAGGCACAAACGGTTATTATCTTTTTGGCGATAAAATCTATCTTGAAGTAAATGGAAGCAGATATGAAGGAAAAGTGGCAAATGATAACTATATATTAGGGCAGAAAATATGGAAAGAGTATGGCACTCGATATTTTTCATTTGTCTTTCCCATAAAACTCGAACCTAATTCGAGTATAAATATATTCGAAGAAGATAGTCAAGGTAAAAAGGGTAAAAGTTGGATGAATATCAGCGTCAAGTAGAAACCTAAAATAATAATTATTTTTTTGTTATCTTTGCACAAAGATTATCCTCTAAGAAGAGGAGGAGTAATAGATTTTTGAACTATTTTAGGGCAATAAAGAATGTATTTCAGCATTGCCCAATGTGCCAGACACTGCCCGAATACTGCCCCAACGGGATAGTCCGTTATATATAATTGTATATCAGGGGAGTAAAATGGACCCAAGACTTCTTTGACGAGGAAGAGTATTAAACACTCAATTAAGGTAAATCACCTAAATATCAACAACTTACAAAGACCGAACGGGGCAGTCCCCTCGGTCTCTTTTTGTCTAAACACAGCCCAAAAACGGCCAAAAAATGAGGCGAGACTGCCCAAATACTGCCCTGAACTACTACCCAATTTTTACAAGAAGAGGAGTTGTAAGTTGAGGGATGAGAGACTGCCCAAACGCTGTCCTGACCGCTTTTTGCAAGAAAATGGGCGGACTGACAATACCGCTCTTTGAAGTCAAAATATTACCCGAGACTGTAAAATAAGGTGTGTCAAATGATTAAAAAGACTTTATATATAAGTACTCTCTATGGCAAGTGCCTTAGAAGCTGTTTGAATTTTATTGGAAAGTTTCTATATTCACGAGTCTATTTCGACTTCTGATTGTAATTTTTTATTTACTTTGCAAAACTCATCAATGCCCGATACCGGACATTTCAGTTACAAAAAAGAACGACAATACTATTGAAAGACATGAAAGACTATAGCAAGACCAAACTTGCCTGCTACTTAGGTTTTGTAACACAAGCCATTGTTGCAAATTTCACCCCCCTGCTGTTCGTAGCATTCCACCGCGAGTATAAAATACCATTGGCAAGCATGGCATTGGTACCGGCGATTTTCTACATTGTCCAGTTGATTACAGACCTACTGTGCGCCAAGTTCAAGAACATTGACTATCGCAAGAGCATCATCATCTCTGCCATAACATCGGCTATGGGACTCGCAGGTCTGGCATTCGTGCCTGAGCTGTTCCACAACCCGATGACAGGAATCCTCATCTGTGTCTGCATATATGCCGTCGGAAGCGGTCTTATAGAGGTCCTGTGCAGCCCTATCATTGAAGCCTGCCCCTTCCCCGACAAGGAGAGCATGATGAGCCTGCTGCATTCGTTCTACTGCTGGGGTGCGGTAGGAGTGATTGTAGGATCGACAATATTCTTCACTCTCTTCGGGCTTGAAAACTGGAGGATTCTTACTTGCATCTGGGCATTGGTTCCGCTCTACAATATCATCAATTTTGCAACATGCCCCATAGAACCCATTGTCGAGGATTCAGAGGGTATGAGTATGGGGCAACTGCTGAAGAGCCGTACATTCTGGGTATTCCTTGTTCTGATGGTGGCTACAGGAGCTTCAGAGAGTACCATGGCACAGTGGACATCGGCATTTGCAGAAGCCTCCCTGGGTGTAGACAAGGCTATAGGAGACCTTGCGGGACCTTGCGGTTTTGCTTTCTGCATGGGGCTTGGACGACTCTGGTATGGAAAGAAAGGTCATAAACTCGATCTGTCGGCATACATGATTGGCTCCGGCATTCTGTGCTTTGCAGCCTACCTGACGGCATCTTTGTCTCCTGTTCCGCTTGTAAGCCTTGCAGGCTGCATGATTTGTGGTTTGGGAGTGGGCATCATGTGGCCCGGCTCCATCAGCATCACATCGGCACGCATTCCGGGAGGTGGCACCGCGCTTTTTGCCCTGCTCGCCCTGGCAGGAGACATGGGCGGCACATTGGGACCGTCTCTTGTGGGACTCTGCACCGGTTCTGCCGACAACGACATACAAGGCGGACTTCTTGCAGCATCAATCTTTCCGGTAGTTTTGGTCGTATGCCTGCTCGGCATCCGTAGCGAGAGTAAAAAGATGCAGAAATGATTGTCTACAATTTTCTCGTTTGGACAAGAGTTTAGAAGCTGCATCGGTCGCTTTTTTAGGTAAGCTTAACCTAAGAAGAGTGACGTAACATAAATGAAAATACCACCACACAATTGAAGTGAACGCTAGAAGTTGGACAAAAAACTTCTGGCATTCACTTCAAATTCATGCACACTCCCGTTTTATTTCAATAAGGTATATAAAACTTGGCAAAATTTAAGCTATTGATATGTATGTACAAAGAAAAATAGTACTTTTGTATAATTGTATAGTTTTAACAAACTGAAATATAGTATTAATATCAGACAGCTATTTCCCCAATGAAGCCGACAAGACTCTTTTCATTTATTCTCATGGCAGCAATCTGCCTCAGCGGTTATGCCCGCAAAGTTATTACAGCCCAGAGCCCCAATGGGCAGACAAGTGTCAGCGTAACACTCGCCGACCGCATCTACTACGATGTAGTGAGTCACGGCGAAACTCTGCTGAAACAGAGCGAGATAGGCATGCAGCTGCGCGACAAGACATTAGGCAGCAACCCCGCCCTGAAGAAGAAAAGCATCCGCAAAATAGAGGAGACGGTAACACCTCTGTTCCCTCTGAAATTCAGCAAAGTAGAAAACAACTATACCCTGCTCACGCTGGAGATGAAAGGCGGCTATGCTGTTGAATTCCGCATCTACGACGACGGTGTAGCCTTCCGCATGAAGACATCGCTCCGCGGCGAGATAGAGGTGATGCAGGAGAATACCCTGTTCAGGTTGGCAGACGACTGCGATCTTGTGTTGCAACAGCCCGGAGGCTTCAAGACTGGCTGCGAGGAGAACTACTCCTTTGTGAAGAGCAACGAGTGGAAAAAGGAGGACAGGATGACCGAGCTTCCCATACTCATCATGGGCAAGAACCAGAAGATTCTGCTCAGTGAATTTGACCTCTACAGCTACCCAGGACTATTCCTCAAAGGCAATGCCGACAACACTCTGACAGCCACACAGCCCAAGACGCCGCTGGAGTATGAGGACAGAGGCGACCGCAGCCAGCGCATACTAAAGGAAGCCGACTACATAGCCAAGACAAGCGGCACCCGCACCTTCCCGTGGCGCTATATGCTCATCACCCGCGAGGACGGTCGTCTGGCAGAGAACACAATGCCCATGCGCCTGGCGCCGAAATGCAAGATAGAGGATACCTCATGGATTAAGCCCGGACAGACCTGCTGGGACTGGCTCAACGGCATCCCTTACGGACCGGACGTAACCTTTGAGGGAGGCATCAACCTCGACACATACAAATACTTTGTGGATTTTGCATCGCGCAATGGTATCCCCTACATAATAATGGACGAGGGATGGGCCTTGAACACCCGCGACCCCTATCGCACAAATCCCAAAGTGAACCTGCCCGAACTTATCAGATACGCAAAATCGAAGAACGTAGGCATCTTTGTGTGGTTGCCGTGGCTCACCGTAGAGCACAACATGGACCTCTTCGAAAAGTTTGAAGAGTGGGGAATCGTAGGAACAAAAATCGACTTCATGGACCGTCAGGACCAGTGGATGGTCGACTTCTACGAACGGGCGGCAAAAGAGGCCGCCGAGCACCATATAATGATAGATTTCCACGGAGCATTCCACCCGAGCGGTCTGGAATACCGCTACCCCAATGTATTGACATATGAGGGTGTACGCGGAATGGAATTCAACGGCAGTTGCAAGCCCAAGAACAGCATCTGGTTCCCCTTCCTGCGCAATGCGGTGGGTCCTATGGACTACACCCCCGGACCAATGATCTGCTATCAGCCCGAATACCATCATGGCAACCGTCCCTTCTGTGCAGGTGTAGGAACAAAGGCCTATCATCTGGCACTCTTTGTAATCTTCGAGAGCCACCTGCAGATGCTGATGGACAATCCCTGCCGCTATGACGAATGGCCCGACTGCCGCGACTTCATCACCGGCGTCCCCGTAAACTGGGACGAGACACGTGTGCTGGCAGCCGAGGCGGGAGAGTACATTGTAATGGCAAAGCGCAAGGGAGAGAAATGGTTCATCGGCGGCATCACCAACGACAAACAGCGCGAGGTGGAGGTAACACTCGACTTCCTGCCCGAAGGCAAGAACCTGCAGATGACATCATTCGCAGACGGAGTGAATGCCAACCGCATGGCTATGGACTACCGACAGGAAAAAGCCTCTGTGAAGAAGGGCACAAAGCTCCACATTAAGATGGCACGCAACGGTGGATTTGCAGGAGAAATAGAAGAATAAGTACCAAACATACAAATAACATGAAAAGAACAACATTCATTATCGCATCGGCAGTGATGGCACTGATTGCATCCTGCACCATGACAGACGCGCCTGCGGGCAAATGTCCGCGAAATCAGGAAAGATGTCCGCAAAAATGCTGCGCCATCGAAAAGAGCAACAGCAAGGAACTGAGTTTCGAATCCTCGGACAAGGAACTTGAGCTTACATTCTATTGGGGCAAGAAGATGGCCCTCTCCTACGCACACGACGGCGACGACCCTGTAGGCTGCTGGTACGAAGCTGCACTGCCCCGCCGTGCAGCATTCTGCATGCGCGACGCTGCCCACCAGAGCATCGGTGCAGAGATTCTCGGTCTCTCGAAGCACAACTACAACATGATGTCGAAATTCGCCACAAACATCAGCGAGTCGAAAGACTGGTGTACATATTGGGAGATTGACAAGAACGACAAACCCTGTCCTGCCGACTACGAAACCGACAACGATTTCTGGTATAACCTCAATGCCAACTTCGATGTAATGTATGCCTGCTGGCGCCTCTACGAATGGACAGGCGACAGACGCTACATAGAGGATGCAGCCTTCAACAGGTTCTACTCGTTTTCGGCAAAAGAGTATGTCGACAGCTGGCAGCTCAACCCCGAACAGATGCTCACACGTACACGCGAGGTGAACCGCAAGCCCGATGCCAAGCGCTTCGGCATAGCACGCGGTGTACCCTCATACGTTGAATCCTACGGTGGTCTTTACAGCAGTTCGGACCTTGTAGCCACCATATACGGCGGCTACGACGCATACAGCAAGATACTTGCCGAGGCTGGCGACAGCAAGAAGAGCGGAGAGATGGCAGCACGCGCCGAGGAGTACCGCCGCCACCTCGACGAGAAGTGGTGGAGCAGCGACATCAACAGCTACCACACCTTCTGGACCAACAAGGGCGAATTTGCCGATGGCGAGGGTCTCACACATGTCATCTGGTTCGGCGCAGTGAAAGAGACTGCACGCATCAAGGGTACTGTAGAGAAGATGCTTGCCCGCAAGGAGTGGAACATCGAGAACATATCTTATTTCCCGCTTCTGTGGTATAGATACAACTACAACGACGAAGCATACAAGATATTGAAAGACATTGTCATAGCCAAGCGTTGCGAATATCCCGAAGTCTCTTACGGAATGGTAGAGGGCATCGTCAGCGGAACCATGGGCATTGAGCCGAGCGCATCGAAAAAGCGCATCACCACCCTACCCAAAATCACAGGCGACAACTACCTGCAGGTAAACAATCTGCCTACACTCGGCGGCACAATCAGCGTACGCCACAACGACAACCGCACATCGGCTCTGCTCAACAACACAGCCGGGGAAATCACATGGGAGGCTGCCTTCATGGGAGACTATGAAGACATCCTTGTCAACGGCACAAGCGTGAAGGCAGAGAAGCGTACCGATGCAATGGGACAAACCATCTCATTTGCCGAAGTGAAATTGGATAAAGGCGAAAAGGCCTGTTGTTGTGTGAAATAACATCAAAGAGAAAAAACCATTACTCTCCGGTAAACATATTTAAGTTCTTAAGATTCCATTTTTTAAGTTACTACAAGCCCCATTGCTTCATTGAGAGGTTCATTGCTTCATTGATGCGCATTAAGCTTTTAGGCAGACTGCGCCAATGACTTTTGGAAAGAGGCGAAAGTTTGTGCAAGCGAGAGCAGAGGGCAAATTCATTTGCACTATGCCGAGAG
>JAZNKR010000166.1:0-45858 GCA_045578665.1 Bacteroidaceae bacterium
GTCTTGCAATCCTATATCCACTGTCTACTGCAAATATATATCAAATAGTGTTTGGCGGAGCCACCCCCCTTTTTTTTGATTTAACATTTGTTAATATATAGATTGCAGTAACACCTCGAAACAACAAGTTCTCGATGACACCGCAAAAATAACATACCGCAAGCAAAAAAAATAGGGGAAATTCCCTATTTTTTGGGGGAATTTCCCTATTTCTTCATGTTTGTAATATTGAGAAACTGTTATCAGTTAAGCAGGAAACGCATGACTGCGCCCATAAGTTCTGCCCTGATATTGTCATCGAGGATTGTTTCGAAGGGGAAGCCTGTTGCAAGAACACGGTAATTGTCGGCGAAGGCTATGCCGGCACTCTCGCGGCTCTTGTCGTAGACAAAAGCTACGAACGAACTGCCTACGGGAGCCAATATGTCGGGACGGGTTACTGCATAGCAGTGTTCGCCCATTGCTCTGTTTACACCTATAGTGAGGTTGGAACCGAATATCTTGTCTTCTGAAATGTCTGCCATGATGCCACCGAAATCGAATTTCAGCACATTGTTGATGAATGCTTTGTCTGTGGCGTTGCCTATCATATCACTTGCCATATAGGCGCCGCTTACAAATATGCGACCTCCAGCCTCGCAATACTCCGATATTTTGCGCTGCAGCTCCTCGGGGAAGCTCTTGTAGGGACGATTATAGCCCAATGCACTGCCTTTGCCTCCCTGCTTCTCGGCTCCGACGATGATGTCTACCGCATCGCACGAAGCGAGGGATACTGCACCCGACATCACTGCTTCGCTTGAGCACGAGACGTATGAGTATCCGTTGGCAAGAAGTGCCTTGCCGTGGAGATGGGGATAGTTGAATGTGTTGCCTGCAAGCAACATTCCTTCGAGCTCGGCGCCACTGATACCGAGCCCATCCTCGAAACCTATGTTCACACGCTCGAAATCGAGCTGTCTGCCGCAATACTCGGGAGTGCGCATATAGGGCACACCCGGGTCGGCATCGAGGTCGAAGCCTGCACGGGATTCATTGTTGACAACTGCAGGACCGCTGAGACGATGGAATCCGTTGACCACAAGCACTCTGCCCTTGCCCACACCAGAGACTGCCGCCGACAGTTCCTCGGAGGGGAAACTCTCGCCGCCCTCGTTGAGAGCAGCTACCTTGAATCCGTATTGGACATCGGGCAAGAGGGTAAGTACAACGTTGTTGCCCTCCACTACCCTGCCGTTGTCGTAGGCGTTGTCGTTCACGCGGGTGTAGAGTACAAATTTTTCGGCTTTGGCTGTCGGCTCGGTGGCATCGTCGACCGGTTGCCATGAGAGTTTTACATCATTGGCATTCTCCCCGAAACTGATAGAAAAATCCTTTACGGGAAGAGGCTGCACCACATAGTCATCGCAATCGTGCACGTAGCTGATATACTTCAACAACGCCTTGTAGACGGCACGTGCCATTATAAACTTGAAGTTGGGGTCGTGACCATAGACCATGTCAATGAAATTCTGGTGCGAAAGCGACTCGAATATCATCGACGGCACATATGGGATGCGCGACTCGCTGTAGCTCTTGTCGAGTATGCCGCGACACGACCATCTGAAGCCGTATGCCTCGCTTATATCCTTCTGGACGGTGTTGAGAAGATAGCTTATGAAGTCGCGGGAGATGTATCTCGAAATACCTACGGGCAGACGTCCGCCGTCGTGCGCTGTTGTTACCACACCCAACGAACCTATGATTTCGTCCTCGCGCGACACGCCTGCGTCGGAGTGGAAGCCCATGCTCAGTTCCAGAGGTACACCGAGACCTGCCGAGTCGGGACAGAAGAGCGATCCGCCGACAAGGTGGTTCACTGCACGCGAACGGCTGTTGATGTCGTCGTTGTAATCTTTTTCACCCTCGCTTGGGGTGTAGACCTCATAGGGGAAACCGCTGTATTGCAATGCGTAGCGTGCTCCTTCCAAATAACGGGGCATACCACTCAACTTGAGGCTGTCGCCACGCGCCACATTGCTCATGCCTCCGCCGAAGCGCACCGCATCGGCTGTTATGACGCCGTCGTAGGCACTCTCGTTGGAGAGGAGAACCGCCTGGTTCTCGTGCACACCCTTGCGGAATTCGAATGAGCCCAAATAGACCCATGTGCCGCCACCCATCTGCTGGTTGACGGTGAAGTTGGTGACTCCTCCGGTGTGGACCACCGAATAACGGGCATCGGGTACACTGCCCTCCACTGTGCTGTATGATACATATACCCCATACTCGCCATCTTCGGGAATATCGGGTATCCACTTGGCAGCTGCTGTTGCACTCTTGCCCTCGCCCACACATTTGTTTATGCGCACGGTACCCTCGTGGAATGGATTCTCGCCATCGACATAGAATGTGTCGCGGGGAGCGAACCCGGCTGTTTCGAGGCTCTTCCAGGAGTAACCCTTCTCGGAGACCTCGGCATATTGCGATGTTCCGGTCTCGGCATCGTTGTCTACAACTACCGAGTGTGGCTGCCAGCTTCTTTCGCGGGGGGTATATACGATTGCTCCTGCGTTTTCGAGCATGGGCATGAGGAAAGGCACCACGATGGATTGGGTGAAGAGATCTTCTGTTGTGCAGTAGAGCGACGGACGCTGCCACTTCCAGCGGTCTTTGTCGGGGGCATAGATGCGACCGTGGCTCTGCCACAAGGCTATGTGTCTGCCGTCGAGTCCGGCAAGGGGACGATAGGGACGCGACACGTTCCTTACCCATGCATGGCCCGTATAATCGCGTTTGTCCCAGAGGCGTGTCTCGTCTACAGCTTTCTTCTTTCTGTAGATGTTGGGCACAAGATACTCTATGCGCTTGTGGTTGGCTATGACATCTATCTTGTATTTCTTGTAGGAGCCTGGGAGAATATTTCTTATTCCATCGTATATGCTGTCGACAAGTTCGGGAGTGAATACCTGTGAGCCGAAGTTGCTGTTGGTGTAGATTGTTATTCTCTTTCTTCCGAAGACAATGTTGCCGCGTTTACGTTCGAGTCCGCAATTTTTCAGGCGGAACCTCTCGGGTGTGTAGTTCGAAAAATACTCTTTTATAGCGCGTATTGCATCCTTCTGCTTGCCCTGTGCCACACCGCTTGTGGCAAATGACAAACAGATGACAACCGACAGAAGCCACCTTAAATGCATATATCAACGGATGGAATAGGATTATCCTTTCTGAATATCTGCCACAATCTCTTTTGCCTCGTTGTTGAAAGAGGTGCAGAGTGTATTGAAATACTCCTTAGCCGACATTCCGGGCTGTTTGTGGCTGATGCGGGCAATATAATCGTTGTTCATCACAAGTATTCTTGCGAATATTGCGTTCCACTCCTCTATGTTTCTGTCCGAGTTGAGAGATACGAATATTGCTTGTGAGAGAAGTTCGCTTGAAACGTAGCTGATTACCTTCTTCAGATTCTTTCTGCTTGCCATTGTAAAATGTTTTAAAAGTTCATATTTTGCAAAGAGAGCCCCCACAAAGAGTGCAATAAATCTTCGCATGCAATTGCAAAGATAATGAATGAGTGCCAATGAAGCAAGAGCTCACTTGCAAAGTTTGCTATTACTATGTTACTAATTTATCAGTCCTCTCTTAATACAAAGGATACTTGATACCTTTTACTACCGGTTTCGAAGGACCGTCCCAATCGGAAATGATGAGTTCGTTCTCTCCCTCCTTCATCCAGCAAACGGGGACATAGAGTGCCCGTTGGGGACCATCGTGTCTGTAGCGTCCCAACGCATGTCCGTTGAGCCATACCTCGCCGTTGCCCCAATAGCCTACGAAGAGGTAGAAATCGCCGGCGGCAGGTTTCTGTATCGTGGCACGATAGTATCCGGGAGCGGGTGTCTCGGGCAATTTGCCGAAACTGAGCGAAGAGACAAAACTGTGTTCCGATGGCAAGGGGTATATTTTCCATCTCTTCTGCGGAGAAGTTGTGCCGTCTGCAAACTTCAACTCTACGCTTTTTGTTATACCCTTGTAGTCTTTGTATCCCTTCAGATTGCCAACGCGACCTGTAGAGACGACGAGAATATCGAGTTTGGCTTCGGCTGCTGAGGAAGGCAATGCAACCTCAGCATCTTCGCCGTCTCGTCTGTCAACCGCAGCTACCTGCCTGCCGTCCACGTATATGCGTGCATAGTCGTGTATGCCTTTGATGGAGAGCATTGTACCCTCCTTCACTGCCGGCAGTGTGGTTGAATACAATATGGCTCCTGCTCCTATGCCGCACTGCTCCATTGTCTTCAAGGATTCGGACTCTATGGCTGCGGGAAGATTGCCGAAAAGTGGTGCAAACTCCTCTACTGCAACATCGTTGAACGAAGAGAGACGCGACGAGGGTATAGGCTCTACAATCGCCTTGCCATTCTCCTGGGCATAGATGTGGAGTGTCTTGCGGAATTTCTTGTAGTCGTCTGTGCAGTCACCTGTGAGATCTATCAGAGCATCTGTGTTGTGAGCAGTTGTGTATGGCTGATATTTGCCATCGACCATGGCAGCACCGGCTGTGGTGCCGAACGAAGTACCTCCAAGAACACCATCAATGCTTACCGAATTGGCACGCTGCAAAAGTTCGAAGGTGCGCATGAAGACCTTGTTCCAGTTGCGCGCCGCACTCTCGCCTCCCCAAACGGTCTTGTAGTCGCCGCCGAGCGATGAGCAGACGAGCGGGGCATCGTAGCGGAATTTGGTCACTCCCACAAAATGTTCATCCGCCTTCTCCTCGGAGTTCATGTCTATCGAGAAATAGACATCGGGGAGTGAGGTCTGCATGAAGCTGTTTTTTGTGGCAGCGGTAAACGTAAGCACATTGTCGAAACCTCTCTTCCGGGCACAGTCGACAAGTGCCTGGAGATATGGTTTGTCCTTTTTCTCAATACCCTGCGACTCCTCCACCTGCACGATTGCAATGTTGCCGCCATTGGCGAGCAAGAGCGGAGAGAGCTCTTTGCCCAACGCCTCGAAGAAGCGGTCGACACGCTGCATGAATGCGGGCTGCGTGCTGCGCAACCTTATCTTTTCGACATTGAGCAGCCACCACGGCAAGCCTCCCATATCCCACTCGGCACCTACATAGGGACCTATGTGCAGCCACACGAGCAGCCCCTTCTCCTGTGCCATACGGCAAAATGTCTTCACATCTTTCATTCCCGAGAAGTCGAAGTTACCTTCGGTTGGTTCGTGCAACATCCAGGGGACCTTCACTGTAATGGTATTCAATCCCATTCGCGCCATATTCTCAAGACGGTCGTTCCAATACTCCTGCGGAACACGCGCATAATCGAAATCGGCGGATGCGACGGTGTACATTTCGCCGTCGAGGGTGATGACGGAGTTCTCTACCGTCATAGAACGTTTTTTGTTGCCGCAGGCAGAGAATGTCATTGCGGCAACAAAAAACAGTATCAGATAAAGTATTCTGTTTACTTTCACTTTCCTATCAACAAAGTTTCACAAAAAGCTCGATTGCCTGATATTCGGGCATACCTATTCTGTCGAACACGCTTGCAGTGTTCTGCATTCTCTCCTCGGCACGCTCCCAGAACTCGCGTGAGTCTTCACCGGGGAAGGGAACGATATCCTTCTGCGAGAGATGGCGGAATATTGCATGACGTTTTCTTATCATTTCGGCAGGGCTCAAGGGCACTGCCATATCTGCAACAGCCAGATCCCACTCCTGCCATGCACCGCGGTAGAGCCAAATGTGGCACTCCTTTGCCCAATCCTCGTCTTTGAGACGCTCGAATGCTCTGAGCACAGCCTCAACGCATACGCGGTGTGTGCCGTGGGGGTCGGTAAGGTCGCCGGCAGCATAAATCTGGTGGGGTTTCACCTGCTGCATCAGTTCGGCTACTATGTCAATATCCTTTTCGGTAAGTTCGCCTTTCTTTATGCCTCCTGTCTCGTAGAAGGGAAGGTTGAGGAAGTGGGCATTGGTCCTGTCGTCGAGACCGAGTGTACGGCAGGCGGCACGTGCCTCGGCACGTCTGATGGCGCCCTTGATGTCGAGCAGACGGCGCGGTTCGGGCATTCCGGGAACTTTAGAGTCGATTACCTCCTTGATTTCGTTGTAGATGTCGCCGAATCCCATTTCGCGGGCTGTGTCGATGTTCTGCAACACGACATCGTCGTAGACAGCCACGTTGCCCGAAGTCTCGTATGCCACATGCACATCGTGTCCCTGCTGCACCAGACGGTTGAATGTTCCGCCCATAGAGATTACATCGTCGTCGGGATGGGGAGAGAAGATGATTACTCTCTTGGGATAGGGAGATGAAGGTACGGGACGTGTAGAGTCGTCGGCATTGGGCTTTCCACCGGGCCAACCCGAGATTATGTGCTGTATGTCGTTGAATACGCGAATGTTTATATTGTCGTATGTATCCACTCTTTCGAGAAGGTCGGTGAGCGAGTTCTTCACATAGTCCTGGTTGGTCAACTTGAGTATAGGCTTTTTCACTGTCTCGCAGAGCCAGAGCACAGCCTTACGGATGAGTTTGGGAGACCACTCCACGGGAGGAGCTATAAGCCACGGACTCTTTACGCGGGTAAGTTCCTGAGCAGCATTCTCGTCGATTACCACATGAATGTCGTCATGCTCTTGCAGGCAGGTTACGGGAATATTCTCATCCTCTACTCCTTCGATAAGATTGTAAGCAACTCTTGCCTTGTCCTCGCCCCAGATAATCAGAATAACCTTCTTGGACTTCATTATTGTGTCGAGTCCCATTGTGATTGCCATCTTGGGAACATCGTTAGGATTTGAGAAGAAGCTATCCTGTGTCTTGCGCGAGTTGTAGCTCAACTGCACACGACGGGTAGTTGATTTTGCGTATGCACCCGGCTCATTGAAGCCTACCTGACCAAGTTCGCCGACACCCATAATCATGAGGTCTATCTTTCCGCTTACCTTCTCTTCGAGCTCCTCGCAATAGTCATTCACCTTGTCCATAGGGATAGTTGTATCGGGGAAATGCACGTTTTCGGGAAGTATGTCGACATGATTGAGCAGTTCCTCGTGAATGCGGTAGTTGCGGCTGCGGGGAGATGCCGGGTCCATAGGATAGAACTCGTCGAGGCTGTACACTTCGACATTCTTGAAGCTCACTCCGCCATTTTTATATATCCTTACAAGTTCCTTGTAAAGTCCGATGGGAGAGCGGCCTGTAGAGAGACCGAGTACAAAGTTCGATTCGCCTTTATGTTCGTTTATGGCCTTTACTACCAAGGATGCTGCATATTTGACGCCCTCATCCTCTGTGGGGTAAATGCTTGTTGGTACCTTTTCGTATCTGCATATACTGTCTACTGAGACTGTTGTTGATAATTCGCCGATTTTCGGCAACACAAATTTTCTTTCCATAATATATACAATTTATATTGTTTTATTCCTTTCGCGCGCCCAATGCATCACCTCCATCGGGGAGCGTTCTTTCTGTAAAAGCATTTTCATGTGGCGCATATATGGGTCGGTGTGCCTGAAGAAGAGTTTGTACCCCTCGCACAGCGTATTCATATATGGTTCGCCCCTCTGCGATGTTGCGAAGCGGTGCTTGGGACATTCGCCACGGCAGAGAAAGTTATATGTGCACCTTTTGCACTCCATGGGCAATGCTTCGCGTTTGTCACGCCCGAAAGCCTGTTGTTCCTGCGAGGTATACATTTCAACAAGCGTCGAGGAGAGTATGTTCCCCAAACGGTATTCGGGGTAGACAAAGTGGTCGCACGAATATACATCGCCGTTGTACTCTACGACAGGGGCATCGCCGCAGGTCTCGCAGAAGGCACATAGCGACGGGGGTACTCCGCACCAGTTGGCAAGCGTTATATCGAACAGTTGCACAAAGCAGCTTCCCACATCGCACTTTATCCATTCGTCGAACACATCGCACATGAATTCCCCGAAGCCTCTTGCCGAAACCGACCAGGGTGCGGGGGTTGCACCTTCGACATCGGGTGAGACTATAAGCGGGCGTCGGCCTTCGCGCAACTGCACATATTCTACAACCGGCAGGAACTGTATAAAGTTGCTTATTCCGCGCAGGAAGCGGTATATCTCTTTTCCGCGACCTTCACTTCTTGAGTTCACTGTGGCAAGTATGTTGTATTCCACCTTACGGTTGTGCATCTTCTCTACAGCCTGCATAACCTTGCCGAATGTGGGGGCACCGCCGCAGTCGCGGCGATAGGCATCGTGTACCTCTTCGGGACCGTCGAGCGACACACCCACAAGAAAATTGTTCTCTCTGAAGAAGTCGCACCACTCATCGTTTACAAGTGTACCGTTTGTCTGCAAAGTATTCTCTATCTGCCGTCCTGCGGCGTAGCGTTGTTGCAGTTCCACAGCCTTGCGGTAGAAATCGATGCCTGCAAGCAGAGGTTCTCCGCCGTGCCAGCAGAAGGTAACAGTCGGCAGATTGACCGCTTCGAGATACTGACGCACATACTCTTCGAGCACATCATCGGTCATGCGGTTTTGCGGAGCACTGTATATTTCGGCTTTGTCGCGGTAGTAGCAATACGAGCAGTCGAGGTTGCAGGTGGCACCTACAGGCTTCACCATTGTGGTGAATGCCGGCAGACGCTTCATCTTGGCTACATCCGACAGATGTATATTGTTTCTGCTGTTGCTCTTCATACCTCTACTCTGCCACAATTGGAATTACTGTGCTATATACTCCTCTTCGCCGTACTCTTTCTGCAATTCAACGAGACGCTTTTTCAGTTCCGCGGTTATTGCCTCTGTACCCTCCTTGCCGTAGATATTGTTCATCTCAGAGGGGTCCTTTTCAAGATCGTAAAGTTCCCACGCATCAATATCGTCGTAGAAATGTATCAGTTTGTAACGCTCCGTGCGCACTCCGTAGTGCTTCTTCACGGCATGCTCGGCGGGGTATTCGAAGAAGTGATAGTAGAGGGCATCGCGTCCTTCGATGCTCTTTTCGCCTTTGAGCAGGGGCAGCAACGACACGCCCTGAATATCTTGGGGTATGTCTACACCTGCAACATCGAGGAATGTGGCTGCATAGTCTATATTCTGTACAAGTTCGGTTGCCTCGCCTTTTGCACCGCCCGGCAAGCGCATCAGCAACGGTGTTCTGAAAGACTCTTCGTACATGAAGCGTTTGTCGAACCATCCATGTTCGCCCATATAAAAGCCTTGGTCCGAGGTGTAGACTACGAGGGTATTGTCCTCCAGTCCGCTCTCTTTGAGGTAGTCGAGCACCTTGCCCACATTGCGGTCAATGGATGTGATTACCCTGAGATAGTCTCGCATATATTGGCGGAACTTCCATTCGTCGAGTGCCTTGCCTGTGAGTCCCTGCTTCTTGAAGTCGGCAATAACAGCATCGTAGTGGGCATCCCATGCAGCCTTCTGCGCCGGGTCCATATTGCTGTATATGCGGCGCCCCATCCATTCGAGATTCTCATTGGAATGTATTTCATTTTCCTTATCGGCAAGTTTCAGGTCGTAAACGAGGTCCATATCCTTTACGATAGACATCTCTTGCGAGGCTGCCGCCAAACGGCCTTCGTAGTTGTCGTAGAAATTGTCGGGGAGAGCAAACTCCTTGTCGGCAAAGAGTTTAAAATCGCAAGTGTCGGGCATCCATGTCCTATGAGGAGCCTTATGGTGGAGCAGCAGACAGAAAGGTTTATCCTTGTCGCGTCCCTCTTCGAGCCACTGCAATGCAAGGTCTGTGGTGACGTTTGTGGCATATCCCTTGCGTTGCACTGTGTCGCCATTGTTTATAAAGGTAGGATTGTAGTAGTCGCCCTGCCCTATAAGGATATCCCAATGATCGAACCCGGTAGGCTCTGTTACAAGATGCCATTTACCTATTACGGCAGTCTCGTATCCGCTCTTCTGCAACAGTTTCGGGAATGTCTGCTGCGAACCGTCGAAACTGCGGGTGTTGTCGGTAAATCCGTTGGTGTGGCTGTGCTTGCCTGTGAGCATGCAGGCGCGGCTGGGACCGCTGAGCGAGTTTGCCACAAAACTGTTTGCAAACTTCACTCCGTCGGCTGCAATGCGGTCTATGTTGGGAGTGCTTATATAGCGGGTGTCGTATGCACTTATTGTCTGATAGGAGTGGTCGTCGCACATGATGAAGAGGATGTTCATTCTCTTCTCCTCTACCTTTTCCTTGCAACTTACTATAGGTAATGCTGCCGCTCCTATGAGGGTATAGGATGCTATTTTTGCTAAATTTAAGGTTTTCATCTTATTTTCTTATTACATTGGTTTCAAATAGATACGCTGTCCGTTGACAATTATCATTCCTCTCGGAGCAAGGGGGTAGATGTTCTCTCCCAATCCTACACCTATTTCTCCTGCCACGGTGCCGTCTACACGATATATCTTAAGTGTCGTCTCTACGGTAGATTCGATTACCAGCGCTCCACCCTTAACTGAGACTACCATGCCGTTGTGCTCTTCGCGCTTGTCATTCCATTCGAGCCATTTTTCCTCTTCTATGCCCAACGGCACGTCAAACACAGTAAGGTTGCTGTATATATAATCGACGCGGTTCTTAAGCCATGTCTTGAATGTTTCGAAATATGTTGCGTATGAGTAGTTTGATAGTCCGTTCTGCATACTGTGTTCATACGACGGTTTGGCGTATGCATAGTAGTCGTCCATCCAGTTGAGAAGCTCTTCGAGACCGTTGTTCTCAACAAAGTTCTTCCACAAGAAGTAGTACTGACGCAGAATATCCTCGTGACTCATCATGGCACTGAAGAATGTGTTTCCTGTTCCGTTCATCACTCCGATTGTCTTGTATGAGTAGGTAACGAAATATCGTCCGTTCTTCTCGTAACCGAATCCCCAGTCGAAGTCCCATCCCGGGCCGAAAATGAATCGGTCTGTACCGGTAGGTTTATAGAGGAATGTACTTTTGGGGTGATTGAGTTCGGTGTTACCGCAAAGGTCGTTCATGAACATGAACGTCGCAAAAGAGTCTATGCTGAGACGCGACGAAACATCCTTCTTGCGACGCAACAGGTCTTCAAACTCAGCCCAGTCGTTCTTTATTTGGGACAATGTTACAGGGCATCCCTCTTCTGAAAGGTCGGGATTCTTCACATTCACCGGCAGTCCGTAGAATGTAGAGTAGAACTTGTATGTCTCATCGTAATATGAGTCGAGCTCGAGCATCACCGACCAGTCGTCCTCGTCCACACAGTTGTTGTGGATGCCTACATGCTCGGTCAGTGTGTAGCATCCATAGTAACTGCCGTTTACATATAGTTCAATGGGAATACTGTGGGGCTGATAGGGCGCTCCTACTATTCTGCCCGCCTTGAAGATGGTAGCATTCATCATCTCGGTAACATCCTGATGGTTGGACATCAGATTCCATCTCTTTCCCTTTTTGAGACCGCAAAGTTTTGTCTTTTCGGCAAATTTTATGGTATAAGGCTTCTTCGACCAATGCCATGAACTGTTTCCACGACCTTTAATCTGTATTGAATCCTCCACGGACTCATACATTCCGTTGCCGTTGAGCGTAAATTTCGCCTTCAACCAATAATCCTTGCTTGTGATTCGCTGACCACCGTCGATGTCTATGTCGATACGGGGAACTGCTGCGGTGTCGGCACGGAAGCTGAGATTGACCTTGTAGTTGCGTCCGATGGGGCGTGTGAAATACTGGTAATAGTCCTGAGGTTTCTCGCCCGTCACGTTTACAGGTTCGTAGAGCTTGAGCTCGGCAAGACAGAGATAGTTCTTGTAATTGCTCTTGGCGCACTCTATGCGTATGTACTTGTACTCTTCACCAGCATCCATCACCGGAGAGAGGAATGTGGCATTCTTGCCGGTATCTGGTATACCGTCCTCCACTCCGAACGAACCGACAAGTTTCCATTTGCGGCTGTCGTTGCTTGTATAGATATTGAATGCCAAAGGCTGACGGGTATCCGTGTCGTGACGTGTCATATAGAAGAAGGCAAATTTCCTCAGGCTTTCATCGAGCTCAACCTCTATCTGGCAACATGAGTCGAGGGGCAAAACTTCGTATGTATCCCTGTCGGCTGAGCTTGTGCAGTGATAGAATGTTCCGGGATCGTTGTCGATTGCGCGCTCCAAAGAGTTGCTTGTTATCGTGGGAGCATTGGTGTAGAGCATATCAATTCTCAAAGGTATCTCCTTGAGAGAATCCCTGTCGTCGACAGCCTTCACATAGACCCTGTCGATGATGCTTCCCGGAGTGCCGTCAGTTACTGTATATATGACCTCCTTGTCGAAACGGACACGCGATGTACGTGTCTGCTGCTTGACGGTATCCACGAACACCGATGCCTCGCGGTCGGTCTCGAATGACGGACGAAGATCCTTTCCGAGCATATTGCCCATGTCGCCGTAAATCCTGTCGCCGCTTATCACACAATAGACATCGTTGTCGAGGTCTCTGTTGTATTTGTTGTTTATCTTGAACGAGGTAAATTTGGGCGCCTCGTACATCACACGCGACACAGAATCGACATCGCGTTTACTGAAGCTGATGGCACTGTCGTTCAAAAGATAGAAATAGTATCTGGCTGTAGTCTGCCTGAAATTCTTCACCAGAGAATCGGGAAAGGCTATGACTCCCTCGCCGTTGTTGCGGTAGACATAGTATACCGAGTCACTACTCACTGTCTGCGCCGCAGACTTTGTTATTCCAAACAGTATTGCCGCAAAGAACAGCACAGCAAAGATAGCTGTTGTTCCGGAAGCAATATTTCGCAAAGATTGAATATATCGTTTCATGGTTCAAGGTTTTACAAATTGACAAAGCCCTATGCACACCGCAAAAACGCAGTAAATGCATTATAAACATTATTATTGCAAAAATAATAATTAAACCTTAAACAAAAAACATGATAGGCTTAATTTATGTTATATACGCACAAAAAAGAAAAAAAAATCAATACCATGATGAACAAAACCGCCACTTCGATTGTTATATACAAAAAAGCAGGACGGTCGGTGAATCGTCCTGCTATTAGAGAATCTACATAATTCTGTTATTTCCAACCCAAAGCCGAAGCTCCGAGCACTGCTGCATCCGCGCCTGAAAGACTCGACTGAAGAATATCCACCTTGTTCTTCCAGAAAGATACCACCTTCTCGTTCATACGTGTGCGGATGGGCGACAACAGAAGTTCACCGGCATTTGCAAGACCGCCGAAGAGGATAATCGCCTGAGGCACAGAGAATGCGATAAAGTCGCAGAATGCCTCGCCGAGGATAGCACCTGTAAACTCAAACAGTTCTTTTGCAAAAGCATCGCCCTCAACAGCTGCATCGTAAATCATTTTCGAAGTAAGTTCCTCGGGAGCGATATTGCGCAGAACAGTCACATCGTCACGGGTCTCGAGCCACATTTTGGCTGTTCTCACGAAACCTGTTGCCGAAGCGTATGTCTCAAGACAGTCTATACGACCGCAACCACACTGACGACCCTCGCGAGCATATGCCGTAACATGACCGAGTTCACCGGCAAGACCATCGTGTCCGTAGATGAGGTTTCCACCCGAAACAATACCACTGCCAACGCCCGTACCAAGAGTAATGACAATGAAGTCGCGCATACCTTTGGCTGCGCCGTACTTCATTTCGCCGATAGCAGCCGCATTGGCATCATTGGTTACCCTTGCAGGGAGTCCGCTCTTTTCGGTAAGCACGCGACCCAATGGCACACGGCCCTTCCAGGGAAGATTTGCAGCATTCTCTATATCTCCTGTATAATAATTTCCCATAGGAGCACCCACACCGATACCTTCGATATCTGCCATTGCCACTGAATTTTCAGCCGCAAGTTTATTGATTACAGCAACAACCGCATCGGCATAGTCATTGAGCTCTGCATATTTCTGGGTTTTCACCGAATCGTCCTTGGCAAGGATATTGCCGTCAACGTCAACAAGACCGATAACGGTGTTCGTACCACCGAGGTCTATTCCAATTACATAATTAGCCATATTTTGAAATTTTAAATTAGTCATTCGTCAAATGTAAGCAGAAATTCTCAATATAGCATCATATATCCATAAAATTCACCACGAAAATCATAAAATTTATACAAAAAATCAAAAATAATTTCACACATGTAATAATTTTACTATATTTGCCTAAATAATGGGAATTTACATAAAAAAAAACACATACGAACCTAACAATATTAATTAATAACCCAAAAGAATAAAACATGAAAAGAACAAAAACAATTTTAGGTGCATTGCTCTTTGCAGTGTCTCTGATGGTTACAGGTTGCGGTTGTCCTCAGGATAGCGCAAACCAGGAGAACAAGTTCAAAGCAAGTGTCGACTACAAGATTGTCGACGGTGTTATCGTTCTTGACGAGCCCCAGCGTGCTCCCGGTCAGAAGAGCATGCTCGAATTCCGTGCAAAACCTCTTGAGACTGTACGTGTAGGTTTCGTAGGTCTTGGAATGCGCGGTCCCGGTGCAGTTCAGCGCTTCACCAACATCGAAGGTGTAGCCATCAACGGTCTTTGCGACAAATATGCCGAAAGAGCAGAGCGTTGCCAGGGTTACCTCGAGAAAGCAGGTATGCCCAAAGCTAAAGTATACAGCGGCGACGAAGGTTACAAACAGCTTTGCGAGAGCAAGGACATCGACCTCGTTTACATCGCTACATCATGGCAGATGCACGTACCCGTTGCTCTCTACGCTATGGAGCAGGGCAAGCACGTAGCCATTGAGGTCCCCAGTGCAAACACAGTTGAGGAGTGCTGGCAGCTTGTTGATGCAGCTGAGCGCAACCAGGTTCACTGTATGATTCTCGAGAACTGCTGCTACGACCACTATGAGCTCACAACACTCAACATGGCACAGCAGGGCGTATTCGGTGAGATCATCCACGCCGAGGGTGCATACATCCACAATCTCGAGCCCTTCTGGAAGGCATACGCAGACAACTGGCGTCTCGAGTACAACCAGGCAAACAACGGCGACGTATATGCTACACACGGCATCGGTCCCAACTGCCAGGCTATGAACATCCACCGCGGTGACAAGCTCGACTACCTGGTAGCAATGTCAACAAAGTCAGTTAACGGTACAAAGCTCACAAAGGAGATTATGAAGGCCGACACATGTATGCACGGTGACCAGATCAACACCCTCATCCGCACAGCTAAGGGTTACACCATCGACATGCAGCACAACGTAATGACTCCCCGCCCCTACAGCCGTATGTATCAGTTGGTAGGTACAGAGGGTTTTGCCAACAAATACCCCATGCAGGGCTACACATTCAAGCTCGACCAGCTCAAGAGCATCGCAACAGAGGAGACAGGCACACCCAACATCGAGGCACTCGACCACCACAGCTTCGCTCCTGCAAACGTAGTTGCTGAGATGACAGAGAAGTACAAACACCCCGTACAGAAACAGCTTGTAAACGGCATGCCCTTGCAGCAGTACTCACTCTCAGTGGGCGGTCACGGAGGTATGGACTTCATCATGGACTACCGTCTTGTTTACTGCTTGCGCAACGGTCTTCCCCTCGACATGGACGTTTACGATACAGCAGAATGGAGCAGCATGGGCGAGCTCACAAGAATCTCTATCGAGAACGGCAGCAAACCTGTTAAGGTGCCCGACTTCACACGCGGCGACTGGAACAAGGTTAAAGAGTTGAAATTCTACTTTGCAGACTAACAACAAACCAAGTGTACGACTCTTTCGATAAAGAGTCGTACACATTATATATTATATACTATGGCAGAAACAAACATGTTGGCTATCGCCGAGAAATTCGCCCTCGATGGAACAATTGCCGAAATCAAGGCATTGGGCGACGGTTTCATAAACGACACATTCATTGTAAAGACTGAGGGCAACACCCCCAACTACATCCTTCAGCGCAAGAACCATCAGATATTCCCCGATGTTCCTGCAATGATGGACAACATACAGCGTGTAACATCGCACATCAAGGCCAAAGTGGCAGCAGCCGGCGGCGACCCCATGCGCGAAGTGCTCACAGTTGTACCCGCCAAAGACGGCAAGCTTTACTATCAGGATGGCGAGAACTATTGGGCAGTATGCACATTCATCGAAGGTTCTATTACCCACAACGTAGCCGACACACCCCGCCTCGCATTCATGGGAGGTAAAGGTATCGGTAAATTCCAGGCACAGCTCGCCGACTTCACCGAACCCCTTGCCGAGGTAATCAAAGGCTTCCACAACATCCGTTGGCGTTTCCAGCAGTGGGACGAGGCTCTCGCTGCCGACAAGGCTGGCCGCAAGGCTGAGCTCGCAACAGAGATAGAGTGGATAGAGTCACGCCGCGAAAAGATGCTCGACTTCTGGGCAATGGTAGAGGACGGTCGTCTTCCCATGCGTGTTACACACAACGACACAAAGTTGAGCAACATCCTCTTCGACCAGAACGACGAAGTTCTCTGCGTAATCGACCTCGACACAGTAATGAGCAGCACATCGCTCAATGACTTCGGCGATGCCATACGTTCATACACCAACACCGGTGCAGAGGACGACGAAGACCTCAGCCGCGTATCAATGAACATCGACACATTCAAGCACTACACAGCAGGTTATCTGTCGGAGCGTTGCGCATCGATGACAGAGACCGAAAAAGAGTGGTTGGCATTCTCAGCGCTCTACATTACATACGAGCAGGTGCTACGCTTCCTCATGGACTACATCGACGGCGACACATACTACAAGACACGTTACCCCAAACACAACCTTGTACGTACAGCCGCTCAGTACAAGTTGCTTACAAGCATGGAGGAACAGTACCCCGAAATGCAGAAGATCGTAAAAGAGCTTGTTGAACAGAACTAATTCCAAGTTCATATATATAAATAAGGAGACTTCCGCGGAAGTCTCCTTATTTATATTATTAGTGTCCGGTTAAAATTTATTGCTGTCCGGTAAATTCAAAAACAAGGTAAACAATTCTCCCTCTTGGATAAGAGGGACATTGCGTAATAAGCAATGTCCTCTTATCCAAGAGGAGGAGTTTAAACCATTGCACTCAAATTTGTATCAAAAAAGGAATAGAGGCTTATACAAACTTAAATATCGAATTTTAAAAGAATTAAATACGTTTACCGGACAGTAATATATTTATATATGAACTTCAATCCACTAATCAAGGCAAGTTCACAGGGACAATCCCCTTTTCGGCTGCTTTCTTGAGAATATGTTCGAGTGCAGCATCATGCTCATTGGGAATGAGACCGTCGAGAATGGCATCTTTCACAGAACTTTTCAGTTGACCGACAAGGGCACAAGGTGTCAAATCGAATATGCGCATAATCTCCTCACCATCGACAGGAGGCTGAAAATTGCGTATGCGGTCCTTCTCCTCGATATCCTTGAGTTTCTTTCGCACAATCTGGAAATTCTGCAGGAATTTCTGCTTACGCACCTCGTTTTTAGAGGTAATATCCGCCTCGCACAACAACATCAGGTCGTCGATGTCATCGCCCGCATCGAAAAGCAGGCGACGCACAGCCGAATCGGTAACAACATCATCGGCAATGGCAATTGGACGCATATGCAAACCCACAAGCTTTGCCACATAGCGCATCTTTTCGTTCTGCGGCATCTTGAACTCCTTGAAAATCTGCGGCACCATCTTTTCTCCCACTACATTGTGGTTGTGGAAAGTCCAGAACAGCACAGGGTCCCATCTCTTTGTGCGTGGCTTGCCAATATCGTGCAACAGCGCAGCCCAGCGCAACCACAGGTTATCGCTCTTTGCCGCAACATTGTCGAGCACCTCGAGCGTGTGATAGAACATCTCCTTGTGGCTTCTGTTGTTCTTGGTCTCCACGCCCTGCATGGCAACCAGTTGAGGGAATATCAGTTGCAGCAACCCGCAACGGTCGAGCTCGATGAATCCCTTTGAGGGAGTAGGCGAAAGAAGAATCTTGTTGAGTTCCTCGTTTATTCTCTCGCGCGAGATAATCTTTATGCGCTCCCGGTTTTCGCAAAGAGCATCAAATGTCTCGTCATCGATATAAAAATTGAGCTGGGTGGCAAAACGCACACAACGCATCATGCGCAAAGGGTCGTCCGAGAAGGTAATTCCGGGCTCCAACGGTGTGCGTATGATTCTGTCCTCAAGGTCGTAAACACCATCGAACGGGTCGACAAGTTCGCCGAAACGTGCACCGTTCATACAGATAGCCATAGCGTTTATGGTAAAGTCGCGACGGTTCTGGTCGTCCTCCAATGTGCCATCCTCGACAATAGGGTTGCGCGAATCGCGGCTGTACGACTCGCGTCGTGCACCTACAAACTCAACCTCCGTACCCTGATACTTCACCTGCGCAGTACCGAAATTGGCATACACGGCAAGATGCGCGCCCTTGCCCAGTTTCTTGCTGAAGGCACGCGCCATCTCAATACCCTTGCCAACGACAACCACATCGATGTCGGTCGAAGGACGCTGCAGAAATATATCGCGGACATAACCGCCCACAATATAACACTCCATCCCCAACTCATCCGCTGTCTGTGAAATGAGACGGAATACAGGTTTATCGAGTATCTTTATAAGTTCTTCCCTTGTAGGTATATACATAGTAAATTCTTGTTTATGGATAAAGCGCATCTGAAATTCAGCATGCGCACTGCAAATTTACGTTTTCTCGCGCTCATTGCCTAAAAAAATCGACTACAAACATCATTTTAATCCATTAAATCTGTTTTTTTGCCCGAAATTTCGCCTGCTACAGAATTTAGTTGTACATTTGCCGCAGATAGAACAACAGACACCATGAAAAGAATCATCCACCTTTCCTTATTTATTATAGCTACACTTTTTGCAGCATCATGCTCAGAATCGGTCGAAGAACAGGCAGCCCGCTCATTGCAGTCGGCACGCGAAGCCTTTGAGCAAGGAGATTACCAGAGCGCAAAGACACAACTCGACAGTCTTAAGGTACAATACCCCAAAGCATTCGAGGCACGACGCGAAGCACTGAAGCTGATGCGCGAAGTGGAACTTGCCGAGCAGCAACGCAACATCGAGTGCATAGACAGTCTGCTGCAAGCCAGACAGGCAGAACTTGACGAAATGCTGAAAGCCGGATTCACATTCGAGAAGGACGAGAAATATCAAGAGGTAGGCAACTTCATGATTGCATCGCAAGCCCCGATGAAGAATCTCAACAACACCTATCTACGCGGTCAGGTAGACGAGAACGGTATAATGACGGTAACGTCCATCTACAAAGGCAAGCCAATCTCACACAACAAAGTGAAGGTAAGTTCGGGAGAGAACTATGCCGAATCGGCAAATCCCATCAACAAATATAGTTCGAAACATCTTGGAGTAACCACCGAAAGGGTCGACTTCCGTTTCGGGAAAGACGAAGGCATCATAGGCTTCATTGTCCTCAATGCAGACAAGAACATAAAGGTAGAACTCATAGGAGAAAAGAGTTATTCATACAAAATGCGCAAAGAGGATGTAAAGGCTATAAAATCCCTGTACGAACTATCTGTTGTGCTACGTACAATAAAAGAACTCGAAGCCTCGCGCGAAGAGGCGACACGGCATATGGAATTCGTAAAGCGCAACCAACAGCGCAGCGCAGCACAGTAAGGGCTGTCGACTATTTCAACAAAGGGATTCGCGGAAGTTTCCGCGAATCCCTTTGTTGAAAAAACTGCATTTACGGCGCATAAAAACACGCTAAGAATAAAAAACAGACACCATCACAAAAGCCACAAGAGTCATAAAAACGAATTTTTTATATTACTATCCGGTAAACATGCTTAATACTTAAGGTTCTATTCTTTAAGTTGCTACAAGCCCCATTGTTTCATTGAGAGGTTCATTGCTTCATTGAGAGGTTCATTGCTTCATTGATGCGCATTAAGCTTTTAGGCAGACTGCGCCAATGACTTTTGGAATAAGGCGAGGACTGTTTGAGTCCGCATTTATGCGGACGAGTTCCGCAGCCCCAAAAGTCATCAGCTGAGGCTGCCGTTAAGAAAGCGCCCATGCGCAGAGCTTTTTGGTTCTTTTTGTCGGCACAAAAAGAACGTAAACTTTGTTTAAATCAAGATAACTACAAACAGCCATTAAATAAATACTGTTTAGCCAAAAACAATTAGTAATTTTAATCGGACACTAATAAATAAAAAAAGGTTGCGCCTCATTTATATAGGACGCAACCTTTTTTTTGCTATCTGTTCTGTGAAATACAAAAAACTTCTTTTGTCAAGAATTCATGCTTATGAGAAACTCTTCGTTGTCTTTTGTCCTTTCAAGATGCTCTTTTACAAACTCCATTGCTTCGAGTGATGTCATATCCGCAAGGTGCTTGCGCAATATCCACATGCGGTCGAGTGTCTGCTTGTCGTGCAAGAGGTCGTCGCGACGGGTGCTCGATGCCACGATGTTGACTGCGGGGAAGATGCGTTTGTTGCTCAGTGTGCGGTCGAGCTGCAGCTCCATGTTTCCGGTTCCTTTGAACTCCTCGAAGATAACCTCGTCCATCTTTGAGCCGGTGTCTATGAGCGCTGTGGCGATTATGGTGAGTGAACCTCCGTTCTCTATGTTGCGGGCTGCACCGAAGAAGCGTTTGGGCTTGTGCAGGGCATTGGCATCGACACCACCTGAGAGCACTTTGCCCGATGCCGGAGATACTGTATTGTAGGCGCGTGCCAGACGGGTGATTGAGTCGAGGAAGATTACTACGTCGTGTCCGCATTCAACCATTCTCTTGGCGCGTTCAAGCACAATTCCTGCAATCTTTACATGGCGCTCGGCGGGCTCGTCGAAGGTAGATGCAATAACTTCGGCATTTACGCTGCGTGCCATGTCGGTTACCTCCTCGGGGCGCTCGTCGATGAGCAGCATTATCATGTATACCTCGGGGTGGTTGGCGGCAATTGCGTTGGCTATGTCTTTGAGCAATATTGTCTTACCGGTCTTGGGCTGTGCCACGATGAGACCGCGCTGTCCTTTTCCTATGGGTGAGAAGAGGTCGACCACTCGTGCCGACATATTGTCGTAGCTTCCTGCGCAGAGTGTGAATTTCTCTTCGGGGAAGAGCGGAGTGAGGTTGTCGAACGATACGCGGTCGCGCACCTGTTCGGGAAGCAGACCGTTTATTCTGTTCACCTTTACAAGAGGGAAATATTTTTCGCCGTAGTTGGCAGGACGTATCGTGCCTTCTACAACATCGCCGGTCTTAAGTCCATAGTGGCGTATCTGATATTGCGACACATATACATCGTCGGGCGATGCAAGGTAGTTGTAGTCGGATGAACGCAGAAAACCGTATCCGTCGGGCATTGTCTCAAGCACACCTTCGATCTTGAGGATGTCGGCAAAGTCGTATGTCATCTGACGGGGATCCTGCTTGCGTTCTGAGGCTGAGGTTGTTTCGCCCTGTGCCTGCTCCTTCTTGTCGCCCTTCTGACGGTTCTGGCGCTCGCGCGGCTGTTTCTGTTCTTTATCTCTTTTTGCGAATTTGGCTACCAATTCGGCAGGGAGTTCTGCCTTTTCGGAGGGGAGCTCTTCTATGGGAATAAATCTATCATCCTCGACTGACTGCTGCAACGATGATATGATGCTCTCGAGTGTGGATTCGGCAGTAGATACATTTGTGTGTGGCTCGTCCACGTCCGACTTCTGCTCTGCTTCTATGGCAGCGGCAGGTGTCTCTTCTACCTTTACCTTTGGCTTGCGGCCGCGCTTCTTGGGAGCGGGCTTTTCTGCCTCCACGGGAGCGGGTGCCACCTCTGCTGTCTCTACCTTTGCTTCGCTCTCTGCGGTTGCTTCGGCAGCGGCTTTTGCTTCATTTTCAGCGGGAACAGGTTCGGTTTTTGCCTTCGGCTTGCGTCCACGTTTTTTGGGTGCAGGTTTTTCCGGCTCCTCAGTGACGGTAGCCACTGTCTCCGCAGGGATGGAAACGGGTGCCAAAGATACTGTGTCGAATGTTATTTCGGGAATCTCTGCTGTCTGTCCTGAGATTTTAGTTTCAGACTCTTTCGCTGATTCCGCTTCGGGTTTGCTGCTCTTAGGAGGAGTCTTGTCGAGTTTCACCGCCTTGTCGCCTGTGGCTGTGTAGACCTTGCTGCCTGCCTCGCTGCTTATGCGTGTGCGGCGATGGGCACGACGGTTCATGCGGTTCTCTTCTTTTACTACTGCGGGAGTTCCCGATTGACTGTTCTTGAAAGCCTGTTCGTCAAGGATGCGGTATATGATGTCGTCTTTCTCCAAAGCCTTGATGTTGGGGATACCCAATTCTTTGGCTATTGATTGAAGTTCGGGCAGCTCCTTGCTTCTCAGTTGTTCTATATAATACATATAATTATTGATTCGTCGAACAAAAAACCTATCGGGGTTTTCTGTTTACGATGATATTAGGAATTATTTTTTGGGATTCTTGATGATTGACACGCTGTTGAATGGCAGCGTAACGATTTCGCCTGCAAAAATAGGCAATTTGTTTCAATTATATTCTATTTCTTACCATTTTTTTGCATATTGGTTGTATTTTACGTAAAAAAAACGGTGCTTTTGCCTTTATCAACAATAGCACCGTCTGTTTTGTTTGTGGAAAATGGAGATTATTTCATCAACTCCTCTATTTTCTTTGCAAGCTCTTCGCCTTCGAGACCGCGGGATATGATTTTTCCATCCTTGGAAATTATCAGCATCGTGGGGATGAACTCTATGCCGTATGCCTGTCCCACTTCGCGGCTGCCACCATCGGGGTTGCAAAGCTGGGTCCATGTCATTCCTAAGTCGCTGATGGCTTTTTTCCATGCCTCGCTGTCGGTATCGAGCGAAAGGCTTACCACTGACAGACCTTTCTTGCCATATTTCTCGTGGAGTTCCTTTATCATGGGCATTGCCTTGCGGCAGGGGTTGCACCAGCTTGCCCAGAAGTCGAGCAGGGTGTATTTGCTGTTCTCTACTATATTGGAGAAGAGAATGTTCTCGCCGGCAGGGTTCTTGAGTTCAAAGTTCACATAGTTGCTGCCCTCTTGCGTGTTCAGAGCACCGTTCTTGGTTATAAGGTTCTCCTTGAACTGTTTGCAGAAGCGTTTGAAACGTTCGTCGCGGTAGATTTCGGGTACCGAGTCTATGATGTTGTATATCTCCTCGGGGTCGCACATCTGTCCGGTTGTGGAGATGAGGAACGAGCCTATGGGATTCTTGATGTTTTTCTTTATGTGCCCGGTGATGGTTGCAGATAGCTCGTTTGTGAGAGCATCGGTTAGTGCCTGCAAGGAGTCGCGCTTCTCGGGTGTCTGGTTTTCGGGGGTGCCTGCCTGCATGAAGAGCTTTTCGGCACGGGTGGTGATGGCATCGAAGTCGCTCTTGTAATTCTGCATGGCAATGTTGAGGGGTGTACCTGTTACAATGGCTTTATTGTCTATTTTCACCCTTATGTTGCCGTTTTCGAGAACAATGGGAATGATGTCCTCACCGCCGCCGGGGAGCGGATAGAAGAGGAAACGTACTTCGGGTACGGGCTGTGCTCCTGTGAGCTGGAACGCTTCGCCTGCAATCTCTGCCGAGTCGATGTATGTGATATTGTTGGTGGTGAGTGTGGCGAGATATATTTTGCCTTTGTCGGGGGCTCCCTTGTATTCGCCGCTTATTTTGTAACTGTCGGTGGGGGCACATGCAAATAGTGCCGCTGTTGCTATAAGAGTAAGTGCTGTCTTTTTCATTATTTTATTGTTTTGTTTACGCTGTCGATGTAGTTGAGCAGTTCGCTACGGCCTATCTGGTGCTCCGATGAGGTTATGTATATCGGCGGCAGTTCCTCCCACTGTTCGAGCAGGGTGGCTTTGTAGGCCTCAATGTTGGACTTGAGCTTTCCGTGGGTAAGCTTGTCGGCTTTGGTGAATACTATGGCAAACGGTATCCCGTTTTCGCCCAGCCATTCTATGAATTCGAGGTCGATTTTCTGTGCGGGATGGCGCGAGTCGATGAGCAGAAAGAGCAGGGTCATCTGTTCCCTGTCGAGGATGTAGCTCGATATTATCTTCTGCAGCTGCTCCTGCTGTGCTTTGCCGCGTTTGGCATATCCGTATCCGGGAAGGTCGACAAGATACCATGATTCGTTTACGAGAAAATGGTTTATGAGCAGTGTCTTTCCGGGGGTTGACGAGGTCATAGCCAGCTTGTTCTGGCGGGTGAGCATATTTATGAGACTCGATTTGCCTACATTGGAACGGCCGATGAAGGCATACTCGGGCAACCCGTCCTGGGGGCACTTGCGTATGTCGGTGTTGCTTATGATGAATCGTGCTGATTTTACTTCCATTTCTTATTTCTGTTGTTTTTGTGGCAAGAAGAGATGCAACAGTATGCATCCGATGATTGCTGAGATGAACGAGCCGCATAGGATACCCAACTTAGCCTGATTGAGCAGTTCCATTCCCTTGGCGGGGAGAGAAGAGTAGGAGAGGTCGGCAATGAATATGGAGACTGTGAGTCCGATTCCGCAAAGTGCGCAAACTCCTGAAAACGACTTCCAGTCGGCACCAGTGGGAAGGGTAACAATTCCACATTTCACGGCTAACCACGAAAGGAGCATCACACCTACGAATTTTCCTACCACTAGACCCGACATCACCGAGAGTCCGACACCCGAGAAGAGACTGTCCAACTCCATTGTGGAGAAGTCGATGCCTATGTTGGCAAAGGCAAATACGGGGATTACCACATAGCCGATGATTCCGTGCAAACCATCTTCCAGTCCTTGGAGGGGGCTGATGAGTTTGTCGGCTGCCGATTCAACGCTCTTGAGCTTGTTTATCTCGTCGTGTCCGAGAATGATGGTACTCTTCTTGCCTATATTTATTATAGGGAATTTTTCGATGTTCTCTTTTATGCGGTTAAGGTAGTAGCCTGTTCCGTTCTGCAGCGTGGAGGGGACACAGAATGCGGTTATCACTCCGGCAATTGTAGCGTGTATGCCCGAATTGAGCATTGTGTACCAGAGCACTGTTCCTATCAGCAGATAGAATGTCTTGCTGTGTACCTTGAAGAAGTTGCCGCCTATCATCACAGCCGTGCATAGCAGCGAGAGGAACAGATATGTGGTATGGAGTTCCGAGGTGTAGAAGAGTGCTATCACTATTATTCCTCCCAGATCGTCAGCCACGGCAAGCGCTGCAAGGAACACTTTCAGTCCGGTAGGTACCCTGGTGCTGAATATAGCCAGTACACCGAGCGAAAAGGCAATGTCGGTAGCCATGGGGATTGCAAGACCGCGCTGCATATCGGCATCGCCGGGGCAGAGCAACCAGAATATGAGTACGGGGAAGAGCATTCCACCGCATGCCCCAATTATGGGAAGCATAGCCTTTTTGGGGCTTGAGAGGTCACCAACAAGGAGCTCGCGTTTTATTTCGAGACCGACGGAAAGGAAGAACAACGCCATGAGAAAGTCGTTTATCACCTGCATGAGTGTCATGGAGTGTCCGTTGTGACTGAAGAAGTTGTACTCTCCTATGGAGATGCTTACCGTATTCTGCCAAAAACTGAAGTAACCCTCTTTTAGCGGACTGTTGGCGAATATTAGCGCTGCTATTGCTGCTAATACAAGCAGCATGCTGGCTGTTACATACTTCTTCAACATACTTAGAAAACTATAGTTTGCCATATTCTTAGTGTTTTATCGCTTAATATAAATCTTTTTGCCTTTGGAGGTTATGTATATTTTGCCACGTTGCAATTTTTCGGCCTTTCTGCCGTCAAGTGTATATATTGTCTCGGAAGTTTCATCGGCTTTTATATTGCCAATTGCAGTGAGGTTGCTGCGTTTGCCAAGATAGAGCAGTCCTGCATTGCCTATCTCCTCCTTCATCAGATAGCTCTTGTTGGCAGCAGCAGATGTGGATGTGGACATGCTTTTGATGAGGGCTGTAGTACCCGCTTCGCTCGTCTCGGCTATTGTAGAGAGGAATGTCTCCTTGGCAAGCATGCGTTTGATTGTTGCGCCTTTGAGAAGATTGGCTACCTCTATCGAGGTGTCGTCGCCGGCTATAATGTTGAATGTATATGTAGCTTTGGCACCGTGGAGTATTATCGGCATGTTTGCAGGCACAATGTTGCCGGCAATGCTGTCGAGTACAGCATATTCGTATGCGGTGCCTTCGTAACTGTCGGTGGCTGTCTGGCTGACGACGTATGCGGTTACGCCTTCGGGAAGTTCAATGGCAAATGGGTAGCAGGCCGCATAATAGAGGCTTGCGGGGATGCTTATTCTTATTGATGTTACCTCCTGCACTTTCCAGATGTTGTTGTTGTCCGATGCACCTCCTGTCCACAGTCCTGTATTGACGTCGGAATATGAGTTTATGTAGTTGCCGCTGCCTTTGATGTTGAAGATGTAATGTTCTTTATCTTCGTCTATGCAGACTGCTTCCCATGCGGGGGCTTTTGTACGGGTATACAGTTCGCTTGTCTGGTTATTGGCTGTACCACCGAAGTAGTGGTCACTCTGGGGATTGTAGAGATAGAAGTTGTCGTCGCGTTTTTCCCATTTCCACACCTGGTCGACCTTGATGCCTGATTTTGTTGCACTGCGCGCCAGATTCCACGATATTTTGTCGTTGCTGTCTATCGAAGTGGATGTGCCGCAACTCAAGGCATTGCCTTTGTTTACCGAGGTGATGCTGTAGTATTTACCTGCCACGAGTGTCTTTTGTATGTTAGTCTTTTCGTATATCTTGGTGCGTGTGCCGTCGTAGCCTACTGCCATGATGTAGGCAGATGCGAGTTCCTCTTCACTGTTGCCGGGGTAGAGTACCTGTGTATAGCTGTGGGCATCGTTGCTGCCGAGGCCATACATGGTTATGCGCAACAGTTCGCCTGCCTTGTTGTATGTCTCGAAGGCTACTGCGTTCTTCACTTCGCTGTGCTGTACGGTTACCTTACCGTTGCTGTATGTGCAGCCGGTGCCGAGGGTGGCGGGTACTTCGAGCTTAAGCTCGTCGCGGTAGATGTTGAAGTTGTGTGCGTTGATGTAGTTTATCTCCTCGGTGAATGCGGGATAACCTTTTTCCTTTACATATGCTTTGAGGTCGTTTATCATCTCCTCGGTGATGATGTTCCAGTCTTTTGTGTAGTCGTCGACATATGCGTGGATGGGGCGCAACATTCCTGCTTTTTCGAAGAAGGGGAGAAGGTCTATTTTTGCGCTGTCGCAGGCTATCTTCATCCAGTTTACCTGTTGCTTGCCGTTGGTGTTGTATTTGGTGCCGTAGTTCTCGTCGCTGCGGATGGTCTCTATTACCATTGGGATAATATCGGGGCATTTGCCTGCGAGGGTTCCCCAAAGGTTGAGTTGCCAGAAGGGTACGAGCTTTACAAAGTGGTCGTAGTGGCGCCATGTGGTCTTTATTGTGCCGGTGTTCTTGCCGTCGGCATCCTGTCCTGCAACTGAGACGGGTGTTGGAACTTCGCCGTGGTAGTCGGGGCCGTCCTGCAACTGCCAGGGGTTGCCTTTGCGTATGCCCTCTTCGAAGTAGGTCTGCATGCGGCCGCCGCGCATTCCCGAGTATTCGTCTATGCCTGATACTTCGTCCTCAAGGCGCAGTGAGTGGCGCTTGCCGGTGAAGTGGAGCTGTGCCCATGATGCGTATATATTGTTGGTGGTCTCGCCACAGCCTGTCCATTTGAATCCGGGAACTATCTGGTTGTTGTGTCCCCACTCGTGGCCTACACCCCAGAAGTCGAAGCTCGATGCGTCAGGTCTGGTGATGCCGCCGAGACTGTTCACATGGCAGTATGCTCCCTCGCCGCCGGCAGCCATGAAGCCGTAGGTGGTGCCGAAGAAGAGCTGACGGTTCTTGACTTGTCGGCCATACTTTTCAAGTCCCATAATGTCGCGCTCGGCCCACTGTACCTGTTGGTAGAGTGTCATTGTGGAGTCGATGTCTGTGGGGCAGTTCTGCAACCAGATGTATACGGGGTAGGCCGTCTGCGCATGGCGTGAACGGGTGATGAGAATGGTCGAGTCTTTTTGTGAGCGGCCTTTCAGAAGTTCTTTCCAGTCGCTGTTGGTCATTGTCTCCTGATCCCAGTAGCCTTGTACGGGGGCATTGATGAAGTGCAACTTTACGTTAGGTGCAATTTCGTAGTCGTCGGTGTAGTAGTGTACGAATACATTTCCTTCGGTGGTTGCTGTTATGTAGTTAAGACCGTTGCGCAGTGAGTAGGAACTTGAATTTTCGTTCTTTACCCAGTTCTTTATTGTGAGTCCTACGGGGTAGGTGCCGATGCCGCTTGCCATTACTATGCACGACTGGCCGGGCTTCAGATACACACCTGTGGGGTTCTCGTAGTTGTTGTATTGGCTGCTGGTCTTCAGGCGATTGCGCAGGGTGGAGGTGGTGAGGTATGCTTCGTACTCGCCTACGCGGAACTTCTTGTATGCCTCTGCGTCGGCAAGCAGGTTGTCGACGAGGGCTTTGGCATCGGCGTCCTCAATGCTGTCGCTGCTTGTAACTTCGGGTTTCAGCTGTGTGAATAGGTCGTCCGAGAAGTATGGTGCGAGGGCATCGCGCTTGCTGTTGTCGAATGCAAATGCTTCAACTTCCGAGGCTGATGCAAAGCCGTTGGTTCCGCTTTTTATGGTGAAGCGTATCTTACCGCAGGTGGCTCCTCCTTCGTGGAGGTAGAAATCGTATGCTGCGCCTGAGCCGCCGAGGTTGTAGTCGCCTATGAATGTGAAGTTGTTGTCGCTTGTGGTGGCGGTGTATTCCACTGTTACATTTTCCCAATTGCCGTTTACGTTACCGTCCTGTCGGGGGGTGTAACGCAGATAGTCGATGTGTGATTCTTCGCTGAGGGTGAGAGTAAGGGTTACGGGGAAACTGGTGGAGTACCACGAGCTATGCCATATTGTACCTGGCTTTCCGTCAATGGCTTTTGATACTTCTTCGCCAGACTGATAGCTTGTCGCAGTTGCACTCTTGAATGAGATTTTTTTGTCTTGTGCACTGACTGCTATTGCGCTTATCATGCAAAGCAAAAGAATGATATATTTTTTCATAGTCTTATAATATTTTGCTAGTTTTTTCGCCTACCATCCGATGATAGGCAAAGTTAAGTATATTTTCCATTTTTTATATATGTATTGTTTGAGTTTTGAATAAAAAATATTTCAAATTTTCATTTTTTTCAGATTCTTTTCAGAATCGGGTATGATATTTGCACCAGAGATAATTGTTATACTGATGTCTAATTTTGAAATTTTGATAATTATGAAAAAGTTATTTGCTACTGTTATTGCTCTCTTTTCGATAGGTATTTCCATCGCATCAGCCGATAATGACCGTATAATCGCCAAAGAGAATCTCCCGAATGTTTCACAGCAGTTCATAAGCAAGTATTTCGGCGACCTGAACATTACTTACGCTAAAGAGGAGCGCGGCTTCTTCGAAAAATCTTTCGAGGTGGTATTCGCCGATGGCACTAAGGTGGAATTTGCCCGCAATGGGGAGTGGAAAGAGATTGATTGCCGTCGTTCTTCGGTTCCTTCGCCGATAATACCCGACAAGATTCTGAAATATGTAAAGAACAATTACCCCGATGCTAAGATATTGCAGATTGAGCGCGACAGAAACGATTACGAGGTGAGACTGTCGAACCGTCTGGAACTGACCTTTGACAAGGCATTCAATATCATAGATATAGACGATTGATAAAAGAATGATTACTGAAATAAATTGTTAACCTATAAAAACTTTGAATATTATGAAAAATCTTATGAAATATGCTTTATCGGCATTGATGCTTATGAGTGTTATAGCACTTGGTGCTTGTAGCGACGACAACGATAGCAAGCCTGTTGTAGACGAGAGTGTAAAGAGTTTCATACTCGACAAATACCCCGGCGCAGTGATAAGGGATGCAGACTACGAGGGCGCTTACCTCGAGGTGGAGATTATGCACGACGCGCGTATAAAGGATGTATATTTCAATTCGGCTGATGAATGGGTTGCTACCTCCTGGGATGTTGCGATTGCCGAACTTCCTGCGGCTGTAACCACGGCTGTAAAAGAGGCATATCCCGATTACCGCATAGATGATGCCGACTATGTAGTTACTCCTCAGAGAGAGTCGTACCGCATAGACTTGGAGCGCGGAAACTTCGAAAAGTTGCTTTACCTGACTCCCGAAGGAGAGATTATAACTGAATAGCTCTATCACATCCATAAAACAGAAAAGGCTCGCCACGCAGCGAGCCTTTTCTGTTTTATGTGATTCTTATTATTTCTTGGGGTTCTTGATGAGGAACTCTGCTATCTGCACAGCATTGAGTGCTGCGCCTTTCTTTATCTGGTCGCCTACAATCCACATTGTTATTCCATTGGGATTTGTGAGGTCCTTGCGGATGCGTCCGGCATATACAGGGTCCGAACCTGCGAGGAAGAGGGGCATGGGATACTCTTTCTTCTCGGGGTTGTCCATGAGTACAAGTCCTTCGCCGTTTTCTACAGCTTCGCGCACCTGCTCCACTGTGAGAGGCTCTTCGGTCTCTATCCACAGAGACTGTGAGTGTGAACGGAGGGCGGGTACACGCACGCAGGTTGCACTTACCTCTATATCGCTGTGCATAATCTTGCGTGTCTCGTTATACATCTTCATCTCCTCTTTTGTATATCCGTTGTCGGTGAATACATCTATCTGGGGGATAAGGTTGAAGGCAAGCTGATAGGCAAACTTCTCTACTGTGGGCTCTTCGCCTGCAAGCACCTGACGGTACTGCTCGTAGAGCTCTGCCATTGCAGATGCTCCCGCTCCGCTGGCTGCCTGATAGGTTGATGCGTGTACGCGCTTGATGTGTGAGAGGTTCTCGATGGCCTTGAGTGCAACCACCATCTGTATTGTAGTGCAGTTGGGGTTGGCGATGATGCCGCGCGGTGTGTCGTATGCATCGGTGGGGTTGACCTCGGGTACTACAAGGGGTACATCGCTATCCATGCGGAATGCGCTTGAGTTGTCTATCATTATAGTGCCGTGTTTTGTGATGGTCTCGGCAAATTCTTTCGATGTGGAACCGCCTGCCGATACAAAGGCATAGTCTATTCCTTTGAAGTCGTCGTTGTGCTTCAACTCCTTGACTGTATATTCTACACCACGGAAGGTGTATGTCTTTCCTGCACTGCGAGACGAACCGAAGAGTACAAGTTCGTCAAAAGGGAAATTTCTCTCGTCGAGCACGCGAAGGAACTCTTGTCCCACTGCGCCACTGACGCCAACGATTGCTATTTTCATTGTTTTATGTTATGTATTTTGTGTTTATCCGTTTTTTTGCGGTTGCAAAAGTACAAGAAATTTCGCACATTATGGGTATATGGGATTATTTTTTATTGAAACCACGCCACATACATACGAATCCTATTACCATGAAGGGGATGCTCAACCACTGTCCCATGTCCAATGTCATGCCCTCTTCGAATGCCGACTGCACCTCTTTGAGGAACTCCACGAAGAAACGGAAGGTGAAGATTGTAGCAAGGCAATATCCGAAGTAGAAGAGACTTCCCACTTTCGAAGGATACTTTTTATAGAGCAGCAATCCTCCGATGAATATTGCAAAATAGGCTATCGCCTCGTACAACTGGGCAGGATGGCGCGGAAATTCATCGACCTGGGCAAATATCACTCCCCACGGCATTTCGGTAACGTTGCCAAGAATTTCGGAGTTGAAAAAATTACCCATCCTTATCATACCTGCAACAATGGGGGTGGTGATGGCTATATTGTCGAGCAACCATGCAAAGGAGAGCTTTGTGCGCAGGGTGTATATCCACAGGGCTATAAAGAGTCCTATCGTACCTCCATGACTTGCAAGTCCTTGATAACCTATGAATTTCCACCCGGTAGCAGTCTCTTTTATAGGTAGGAACATCTCTATTATGTGATTGAAATAGTATTGTGGCTCATAGAATATGCAATGTCCCAAACGTGCACCGATGAGTATACCCAGGAAGCAGTACATGAAGAGTGGTTCGAACAGCTCCATGCTTACCTTCTGACGCTTGTAGAGATGTTTCATTATGAAATATCCCGAGAGCAGACCTATCACCCAACAGAGTGAGTAGTAACGCACTTCGAATCCCAACAGGGAGAATGGACCTGTTGCGGGATCCCATACTATGTAACAAGGTGTTGCAGCCATATTGTTTCTGCTTTATTTACACATTGAAGCGGAAGTGCATGATGTCTCCATCCTGCACGATATACTCCTTACCCTCGACGCTCATCTTTCCTGCCTCTTTGACAGCAGCCTCGGAGCCGAGAGTAATATAGTCGTCATATTTTATAACCTCGGCACGTATGAAGCCCTTCTCGAAATCAGTGTGGATGACTCCTGCACATTGGGGAGCCTTCCAGCCTTTGCGGAATGTCCATGCCTTCACCTCCATCTCTCCGGCTGTGATGAATGTCTGCAATGTGAGCAGGCTGTATATGGCCTTTATCAGACGGTCGCAACCCGACTCCGAGAGACCCATATCTTCGAGGAACATCTGTTTCTCCTCGTAGCTTTCGAGCTCGGCAATCTCAGCTTCTGCCTGTGCCGAGATTATCAGCAGTTCGGCATTCTCGTCTTTTATTGCCTCGCGCACTGCCTCTACATATTTGTTTCCCGATGCCGCAGAAGTATCGTCCACGTTGCACACATAAAGCACAGGCTTTGCAGTCAAAAGGAAAAGATTCTTTGCTACCTGCTGCTCATCATCAGTGTCGAAAGTGATGGTACGTGCCGACTTTCCGGCTTCGAGCGCAGCCTTGTACTGCATCAGCACATCGTATTCGAGCTTTGCCATCTTGTCGCCACCTACACGTGCCTGTTTCTCCACACGTTTGATGCGGTTCTCTACTGTTTCGAGGTCCTTGAGCTGAAGCTCTATGTCGATTATTTCCTTGTCGCGTACAGGGTCAACCGAACCGTCGACATGCACAATGTTGTCGTTGTCGAAACAGCGCAACACGTGTATAATAGCATCTGTCTCGCGGATGTTTCCAAGGAATTGGTTGCCGAGTCCCTCGCCTTTGCTTGCACCTTTTACAAGACCTGCAATATCCACAATGTCGCATGTGGCAGGCACAATGCGTCCTGGATGAACTATTTCGGCAAGTTTGTTGAGACGTTCATCGGGAACGGTTATCTGTCCCAACTGTGCATCGATTGTACAGAAGGGGAAGTTTGCTGCCTGTGCCTTTGCACTTGAGAGACAGTTGAAAAGAGTGGATTTTCCTACGTTGGGCAAGCCAACTATTCCTGCTTTTAGAGCCATATTCTATTTTGTTTCAGTTTATTTTTTTGCAAAGATAGTGAAAGGCGAGTGAAGAAAAAACAAGCTCGCTTGATTTTTTATTCCGAGCCGCATCCTATCTTCGTCGGTACGACAGAGTAGTGAAAGGCGAGTGAAGAAAAAACAAGCTCGCTTGATTTTTTATTCCGAGCCGCATCCTATCTTCGTCGGTACGACAGAGTAGTGAAAGGCGAGTGAAGAAAAAAAACAAGCTCGCTTGATTTTTTATTCCGAGCCGCATCCTATCTTCGTCGGAACGACTGAGTAACTAAAAGCTGCGCCAAAAAATTTTAGCGCAGCCTCTTTTTTAATATCCGTAAAAAACCTATTTGTTTATATAAGTCTTCTTGCCATCAATAACATATACACCCGAAGAGGTTACGCTCTTCACTCTACGGCCACGAATGTCGTAGATAACAGCATCTTTTCCATCTACAATAATATTGCCTATCCCTGTACTTACAGTGTATCCTGCCTTTACAGCAGCAATCGCATCAGTAAGTTCCTCTATAAGCGCAGGGCAGAGATTGTAATACTTCTTTGTAATTGCATTATCTGACTCTGCCACCTTTGCCATCATCGACTCGACATCCGCTGCAAGTGTCTCACTTGTTACCTCAATACCTTCGTTGAATGTGATTGAGGCTGTGTTTGCAGTGTCAACTATCTGGTTGTAGACGGTTGTTGCCGAATCCATAAGAGCATTCAAGGCAGCAGCATCAGCCTTTTCCTTCTTCTGGTCTATAGCTACAAGGCGCCACAATGAGGGCTCCTCGTCGTGGTTCCATCCTACTACAGAATAGTACTGGTCACAATGTAATCCCAAGTCTGTGTCGCCGCTCTTGTAGAAATAGAATTTTGCAAGACCATGCTCGCCGAATGTGAATTTCAGAGCGCCGCTCTGCTTGGATACTTCAGCTTTTGCCTGTGAGCTTCGGCCTATATAACTGATGTATTTGCCATTTGAGGAAATGTAATACTCATTTGACTTACCTGTAGAGATAACAGTGAAGCGGCGCGACTTGGGAGTGGTTGTTCCCGACTTGCAGATAAGCTTGCCATTTTCATAGTACATTGTGTATGCAGGGTATCTTACATTGTAGAACTGGTAGGTGTTACCCGAATGCAGCTCCACGCGGTTATCTCCGGCTATAACAAGTTCTCCAATCTCCTTGTCGATGAGTGTAGCCCACTGTCCGTAAGTGTGTACACTCTGATCCTTATTGTCGTATGCAACCTGTGCACTATCGGCAAGAGCCTGAAGGGGTACAAGTGCCGATTCGAAGAAATATCCTACATACTTGTTGGCTACATCCTTCAGTTCAAGTGTGGATGCTGCTGAAGCAAGCGCCTCGGTAAGTGCTTCGAGCTGATCCTCCTCGCTGCCGTTGCTCTTGCTGTTTACAACAACCTCTGTGCCGTTTGCCGACACTGCCACTATTGAAATTTCGTCTGCAAGGAATTCGTCGGGAATCTCAAGTTCGTATCTGTTGGCAAATGTTACAAGAGAACCTTTACTGTCGTACACCTTGAAGCCGACGGCATTCTTGCCCTTTGAAATACTTATCTTGTTTCCTGATTTCGAATATATGTAACCGCTTGCGGTTATACCCAAAGAGTCGGGATAATAGGCTGTGTATTGTCCCATTTCACCGAATTTTCCAGGTACATATTCCAGTTTGTAACCCTCGCCGCCATCGGTACGTTCCGAGTATGCTACACGGTCTTCGATAAATTCAATGGCTGCTGCTTTCTTGGTGTACTTAGCCATTTTTTCCTTTGTCTGGTTTATCATTCGGGTGGTTGAACTGATGGTCCAATCACCATAGTCGCCTATGACATTACGAGACATTGGTACAAAGAATCCCCATGCTTCGAAGAATTTTGTCAAATCCTCACCCGATGCCTCGCAACACTTTTCGGCAAAGTGCAGAAGGTCGTTACGTCCGAGATTGTCGTATCCGCCGGATTTCTTCTCCAAAGGATCTTCGCGCAACAATTTAAAGAGTGTAGGATAGAATTCGGGGTTGTTGCCTGCCACATGATAGTAGAGATAAAGCTGGAAGAACATACGCATCTTGAGACCGATTCCCTGCATTGTCCACGGCTCTTTGTTGACGAAATATTCGGCCATCATGTCAACACCGTCGCCCCATGTTACGAACTTACCCAAATTGTGAACAACGATATTCGAGAAGAGGTTGTTGCTCGCCTCGGTACAGCCAATCATGTTTATCGCACCCTGATGGACGTGTCCCACCTCGTGCGAAGGTCCCCAGCAATATCCGCTGGTCTGCATTACCTTTTTGAAAGATATTACATCATGGAGAGAAGTCTCAACATAACTGGTATTATAGTCGCTTGCTGACATCAATCCGTCGCCTGCATACGAAATACCGCACAACTTATTGTTGAAACGCGAAGGACGGTACTCCTCAAGTCCCATGATACCCTGCTCCCATTTTACCATATTATCCCACCATCCGATAGCGTCACTGATGGTATTGGGAGATACGTCAGGTGAAATCAAAACCGAGAGATTCATAAAAAGCATCATATAGTCGCCCTTTATAAACATATATTTATGCTTGGCATGGTTGCGGGTAATGTCTACCCAGTCGGCATCGGTGTGTCGTCCCTTATCCCAATAACCGTTGACATAACCACCCTCAATGTGGATGGGAATAGAGTCGAAATCTGCGAGGGTATACTCTTTTTGGGTGTCGGCTGTGTAGATGATGAATAGTGAGCGGTCGTTCTTCACTACAGGTATAATGTTAAGTCCCTTCTTTAGTGCAACACGCTCGGTCTTATGGTTATTCTCGTTGATAAGGTCGACTTCGAGAGTAGAACCCTCTTTAGGCTCCTTACCTACAAAGATGTAGAGCATATCTCCGGCATTGGCACAGATACCTGTAGGGTTATTGAGCCATGAATAGCGCATTGTAATAAGTTTTTTACCCCAATAGTCGGGATCAGCATAAGGTCCGTAGGAATTTACACGAAACTCAAGTTCGCGCTTTGCCCATGAATTATTTTTTACTTTAAGTGCAAAAGAGATTAGTGTCTCGCCGCAGCCTTCCATTGCCGCGGTAAGCTCTTCGTCGCTCATTGAAGTGTATTCGCTCTTGAGCTGTGAGCAGGATTCGTCCTCGAAGAATGAGCTGTACTTCTCCATTATCTGATCCTTGTCGCTCAGAAGCTGGTTGAACTTGTTGTAATTCTCTCTCACCGCAGCAATATCTTCGGCTGAGAAATCTATCTTTTCGTAAGTCCACTCAGTACCGTCGAATTTGCTTGTTGAAGAGTACCACGGTACAATGTCGCCATCAGTCTCACAGTGAATACCGTAATTTCCTCCTTTATCGTTGACGATATTGTAGCACTCTTCGGTGTAATTTTTATTCTTGGAAACATAGAACAAGCCAATTTCGCCATCCTCAGTGTCGGTAACATAAAGTTTACTGTTGCTTGTCTCCTTCTTGATGTAGCGACCGGTGAATATATTCTGTATATTCCATCCTTCGCCATTCTGCTTGAAGAGCCACAACTGCGCAGCTTCGCCTTCTACCTTGGTTCCACCCTTGAGCTGGTGTGTCATATAATTCTCCACCAGTACAGAATTATCCCTGACAGTGTTGATTATGCGATATATTCCACCGTCTTCGGGAAATCCCTGTGCACCTGCTGTCAGTGCACTGATAAAAATCGAAATGAACAAGTAAAAATAACGTTTCATATTGTAGTGTTTTTATTCTCCTATAAGGATAATGAGAGTGCACCACTAAGGGCACACTCTCTATTACTTACTGTGTTTATTTACCTAAATGCACTTTCTTGCCGTTTATGATATATACCCCCGGTGAAGTTACAGATTTTATCTTTCGTCCACGGATATCATATATCACACTGTCTCCTATTTCAGCTTCGATGACGTCTATTCCTGTATTTACGGTGTATCCCTTCTTTACAGTTGTTATCAATGCCGAAAGTTCATCGATAAGCGCAGGACAGAGATTGAAATATCTTTTTGTTATCGCATCCTGCGACTCTGCCACCTTTGCCATCATCGACTCAACATCGGCTGCGAGGGTGGCACTTGTTATCTCTATTCCCTCTTTGAAGGTAAGCGATTCTGTATTTGCTGTATCAACAATCTGATTATGGATTGCAGTCGCTTCACCGATGATCTCCTTGAGCGCCGCAACATCGGCATTCTCCTTTTTGAGCTCTACTGCAACAAGACGCCACATCGATTGGTCATACGATTCGTAGTCCCAACCTACCACCTGGTACGACGCACTGCAATGAAGACTTGCCGAGGTGTCGCCGCTCTTGTGTAGATAGTATTCTGCAAAACCGCTCTCACCCACGGTCAATTTTACGGCATCTGCCATCTTCGATGCGGTGGCAGTAACCTTGCTGTCCTTCTGCAGGAAGTTTATGTACTTGCCGTTGTTGGATATGTAGAACTCATTCTCCTTACCTGTGGAGGTAAGTGTGAAACGACGCATCTTGGGCGAGTTTGTTCCCGGCTCACAGATTATATTGCCATTGTTATAGTACATTGAGTACTGCGGGAAGCGTACATTGTAGAGCTGATAACTGTTGCCCGGCTGTATCTTCACCCGGTTGTTGTCGCCATCGGCAATAACCTTTGAAATCTCCTTGTCGAGCATCGCAGCCCACTCGCCATATGTGTGCTCGCCCTGGTCCTTATTATCGTATGCCGCCCGGGCACCTTCGTTGAGAGCCATGAGGTCGAGAAGTGCTGTCTCGTAGTAGTATCCTACATTCTTGTTGTATGTATCCTTGAACTCGAGAATGGCTGCGGTAGATGCAATGGCATGCTCCAATGCCTCGTACTGCTGCTCTTCACTGCCGCCATTCTTGCTCGGGATGAACATTTCTGTGCCGTTGGCAGACACAGCAACCACCACTACATCCTTTGCAGCTATCTTTTCGGGTAGCTCTATCTTGTGGACATTGGCAAAGGTGAGAAGTGTTGTAGAGTCGCTGTCATACACCTTGAATCCGACTGCATACTTACCGTCGGTTATTTCAAGTTTCTTGCCTGTCTTCATATAGACATAACCTGTTGCAGTAATGTTTATAGAATCCTTACAAAAGGCTGTATATTGTCCTGTTTCGCCACATTTGCCGGGTACATAGTCGAGTTTGTATCCCTCGCCGCCGTCGGCGCGTAGTTCGGGACGGACACGGTCCTCGATAAATTGTACTGCTCCTGCCTTTTTGGGATATTTTGCCAACTTCTTCTTAGTGTCGTTTATCATTCGTGTGGTGGAGTTTATGGTATAAGAACCATAGTCTCCTATGGTAAGGTTCTTCATGGGAACGAAGAAACCATGTGCATCGAAGAAGTCGGTGAGGTCTTCACCTGCAGCGGCTGCACATTTTTCGGCAAAACGCAACAAGTCGGTTCGTGCCAGGTTGGTCTCAGTGCCCGATGCCTTCACAAGCGGTTCCTCGCGCAGAAGCTTGAAGAGTGTAGGATAGAACTGTGGATTATTGCCTGCCACATGGTAGTAGAGATAGAGCTGCCAATACATACGCATCATTATGCCTATGTTGCGCAGTGTCCAGGGGACATTGTTCTCAAAATCCTTTGCTACATCGCCAATAGGCGGTCCCCATGTAACGAACTTGCCGAGCTTGTAGAGTACCACATTGGAGAAGAGGTTGTTGCTCACCTCGCCGCAACGGATCATATTGATAGCTGCCTGATGGATATGACCGTTCTCGTGGGCAGGTCCCCATGCGTTGTCGCTGTGCTTCATCATATTTTTATAAGGCAACAGACTCTTTATGTGGGTGCGCACATGGAATGTGTTGTATGCACCTGCAGCCTGGTAGCCATCACTTGTAGAGATTGCACAGAGTCTGTTGTTGAAGCGCGAGGGTTTGTACTCCTCTATGCCCATGATACCCTGTTCCCAGACAACGAGGCTGTCCCACCACCCTATCGCGTCGCTTATTGCATCGGGGCAACAATCGTCGGCTATCATATATTCGCGTTCCATGAAGAATGCTTCGTGGTCGCCTTTCACAAACATATATTTATGCTTTGCATGGTTGCGGGTGATGTCTACCCAATCTTCGTCGTTGTGTCGGCTCTTGTCCCAATAACCGTTTACATATCCACCCTCTATGTGGATGGGGATGGAGTCGAAGTCGGCAAGCACATAATCTTTTCTTGTGTCTGCCACATAATTTATGAAGAATGTCTGGTCGTCGCGGACTATGGGAAGTATGTTCAATCCCTTCTTCAGTTCCACCCTTATTCCTTTGTAGTTGTTCTCTGCCACCGCATCTATTTCGAGTGTAGAGCCCTCTTTGGGTTCTTTGCCTACAAAGATATAGAGCACGTCTCCTGCATTGCCGCAAATGCCGGTGGGGTTATTGAGCCATGAATAGGGGCTTATCAGAAGAATTTTTGTCCAGTGGTCGGGGTTACTGTATGGTTCGTATGTGTGTACACGGAACTCCTCTTCGCGTGCCGCCCATGAATTGTTCTTTATCTTCTTCGCCATCTCAATTATGACACTGCCACATCCGCTGAGAGCAGCATCGAGCTCTTCGTCACTCATAGAGAGATATTCGCTCTTCAGCTCCGAACAAGATTCATCAACAAAATATTTCGACAACAAGAGTTCAATGGAGTCGGAATTCTCAATAACATCGTTGAAAGCATTGAATCTTGACCTTGCAACTGCAATTTCATCGTCGCTTACCTCAACCTTTTCGTATGTCCACTCCGACCCTTCGAAGCGGTCCACTGCCGAGTGCCAGGGCACTACATTGTAGTCGCCTGCGCAGTGAACACCCCATGTTGCACCGGCTGTATTCACTATATTGTAACACTCGATGCTGAATCCGTTGTTTCGGGATACATAGAGAACTGCGGGCTCCTTTGCCGTTGAAAAATATTTGCTGTTGTCTGTTTCGTTCTGTATGTAGCGTCCGGTGAAAATATTCTGTATATTCCATCCGTCTCCATCTTTAGTGAAACGCCACAGCTGGCTGTAATCGTTTTCCACCGGCGATTTGCAGAAGAGAAAACTCTGGCCGTAGTCCTCAGTGAGTATGACACCAGTGCGGAAAGTATTAAGAAGACGGTAGGTAGCACCATCCTCGGGGAAATTCTGTGCCTGAGCCGTCACAACCGACGCAAGCAAAAGAAGTAATGTCCTTACAAAAAGTTTCATTTCTTTATTTATTAATTGAATTTGCACTTTTATAATTAGAGTGTGCTTTTAAAAGCACACTCTAATAGCAGAGGTCAGGTCTATTTTCTGATATATTCTTTCTGACCGTTGATAAAGTAGATTCCGGATGATGTTACAGATTTTACCTTACGTCCACGGATATCGTAAATTACACTATCTTCCTTCTCAGCATCGATACCGCCTATTCCGGTACTCAATGTGTAACCTGCCTTTACCTTTGCTATCATCTCTGTAAGGAGAGTGATATAGGCGGGGAACTGTTCGTAATACTTTTTGTATACCAATGACTCAGCCTCTTTAGCCTTTGCCATCATCGCGGTGAAATCTTCCATAAGTGTTTCGCTTATGACATTCACTCCCTCTTTGAAGACAATGTTTCCATCTACTGTTGCCGAATCGTCAACAATTGTCTGATGGATACCGTATGCTTTGCAGTAAAGGTCTGTAAGCTCTGTTTCATCAGCCTTCTCTTTATTGAGGTCTACGGCTACGAGCTGCCATAGCGATGCATCTGATTTAGTATCCCAACCTACGACTTTCTTTCCTGCATCGCAGTGGAGAGATTGCATGCTCTGACCTGTTACACAGATATAGAATCTTGCATCACCGCCATCACCTACGGTAAATTTCAAAGCCTTTGACTGTGACGAAGTCGCTGCCTTTGCCTGTGTACTTGTACCTATCGAGCTTATATAACTTCCGTTATTTGAGAGATAGTATTCATTCTCCTTTCCTGTAGAGGTGAATTTGAAAGTTCTGTATTTGGGATTCTTTGTACCGCTCTCGCAGATCAAGCTGCCCGAACTGTTATACATCGAAAAACCGCTGTACTGTTTGTTATTGAGTTTGTATGTGTTGCCGGAATGTATCTTCACTCTCGAATCCTCTTTTGACAATACAATATTTATCTCCTCATCAATAAGTGAAGCCCATTCGCCGTATGTATGTACACTTTGGTCTTTATTTTCAACAGCTGCCTTGGAACTGTCTGTTATTGCCACAAGGTCCTCGAGCACACTTTCGTAGAAGTAACCTACATACTTGCCACCATTATCCTTGAATTTGAGTATACTCTCAGCAGATGCGAGCGCTTCATTCAGAGCTTCGAGCTGATCCTCTTCGCTGCCGTTGTTCTTGGAATTTACAACTGACTCCGAACCGTTTGCAGCTACAGCCTTGATAACAATCTCTTTAGAGGCTGCATCATCGGAGAGCTCAATGGTATTGTAGTTGGAGAATGTGATGAGTGTACCATCGGCATCATATACCTTGTAACCTACAGCGCCTGTTCCTTTTGAAACATTGATTGTCTTTCCGGCTTTCGAGAATACATATCCTGTTGCAGGAACAGACATTGAGTCGGGAACGAACGATGTGTAGTGTCCTACATCACCTGCTTCGCCTACTGCTACTCCGTTGACCAATTTATTGCCGTCGCCACCGTCGGTACGGAGTTCGGGAAGTACGCGGTCCTCTATGAACTGTATGGCACCGGCCTTCTTGGTATATTTAGAAATACGCGCCTTTGTAGTATCTATCATCGACTGTGTGGATGTAAGATAATATGTGCCATAATCGCCGAATTCGGCTCTGTTCATAGGCACAAAGAATCCCCATGCCTCGAAGAAGTCAGTCATATCCTCGCCTGATGCTTCGCAACATTTCTCCACAAAGTGCAAAAGGTCATAGCGAGCATACGTTAGTGTGCCGGAATTCTTTACAAGGGGATTTTCGCGAAGAATCTTAAACAGTGTAGGATAGAATTCGGGATTGTTTCCTGCTACATGATAGTAGAGATACAATTGCCAGAACATTCGCATTGTGTAGCTGATGTCGCGCGAAGGGAAAGCTATATTATTTTCATAGCAATCTACAAGGTCAGATATTTTGCCGCCGCGCGACATATATTTTCCGAGCTTATAGAGTGTAAGGTTCGAGAAGAGGTTGTTACTGCTCTCCGAGCATGCAATCATGTTTATTCCATACTGGTGCACATGACCGTTCTCATGTGCAGGTCCCCACGCGTTGTCGCCGTTAGACATCATTCTTTCATAGGGGAGAAGATTGTTTATATATGTCTCGGCATATTGTGTGCGGTAGTCTGTTGCCGACTGGTATCCGCTTGTAAGCGAAATGGCACACTGCTTGTTGTTGAAGCGCGAAGGCATATACTCCTCGATACCCAAAAGTTCCTGCTGCCACATAGACATATTGTCCCACCATCCTATAGCATCGGTAATGGTGTTTTTGCAGCAGTTGTCGGCAATCATGTGCTGGAGGCTCATGAAGAATAGGTGATAATCGCCCTTGACAACCATATAACGGTGTGTGGCAAGATTGCTTGTGATGTCAACCCAGTCGGCATCTGTGTGGCGGCTCTTATCCCAATAACCGTTCACAATACCACCTTCGATGTGGATGGGAATTGAAGCGAAATCGGAAATGACCTTATCTTCGCTTGTGTCGGCTGTATAGATGATGAAGAGCGATTGTGCCTCGCGTGATACGGGAACGATATTCATACCCTTTTTGAGTGTAGTGCGTGTTCCCAAGGGAGATACCGCTGTGATGGCATCCATTTCGAGTGTGGCACCCTCTGCGATGTCTGCTCCTACAAACACATAGACAACATCACCGGTGTTTGCATAGATACCTGTGGGGTTGTTGAGCCAAGAGTATTTTCTGATGTTTATTTTTGTTGACCAATAGTCGGGGTTGCTGTATGGCTCGTATGTGTGGATGCGGAACTCCTTTTCACGTGCCGCCCATGCATCGTTCTTTATCTTCTTGGCTGCTGCCACAAGGGTGCTGTTACAAGCACTCATGGCTGCTTCAAGTTCAGCATCACTCATTGAAGCATACTCACTCTTGAGTACGGTACATAGATCATCTTCGAAGAATATTGTGTATGCAGCTATCACAGAATCCTTGTTTGCAAGCACTTCATTGAATTCGTTGTATTTCGCACGAATCTCGGCTATTTTCTCTTCAGAAAGTTCCACCTTTTCGAATATCCACTCCGAGCCGCCAGGGGTAGTCTCGGTACCGGAGTACCAGGGTACTACATCGTAAGCAGCGTCGCAGTGCATTCCAAAGTTGCCACCCTTAGTGTTGACAATATTGTATTTTCCCGATACTTTGCTGTTCTCGGATATATAAAAATTCTTTGCTGCGGTTGCTGTGGTAAAGAGTGCGTATACCGTAGACTGGTTCTGAACATAGTATCCGGTATTTACATTCTGTATGTTCCATGCTTCGCCGTTCTTCTTGAACTGCCAAAGCTGGTTGTAACTCTCGTCGCCGCCCTTGTCGGTGCAGTAGATGTTATGCGCCGTAATATCTTCCGTCATTACAGCATTTGTTCTACCTGCATTCACCAAGCGGTAAACGGCATTCTCTTCCGGTATAATCTGTGCGTGCAACGAGAGGACTGCTGCAAACAAGATTACTGTTGTGTAAAATAAATGTTTCATGGCGTTAATGTAAATGGTTTGTATAAATGGTTTAGATTACTCAAGTTTCGCAAGTAGTCACCATTGTTGTAAATCAGATAGTTATGAGTAACTCCAAACAAGATTAACACACAAACGTATCGTTTATAACAATTAATTTCAATATTAACGGCAACATCCTTCAATAACTAACTCAATGATTTTAAAACCATATCATTATAGTTCAATTAATTAGAACTTGCGAAACTTGAGTTTAGATTATATATGGTAATTATTCGAGTGTACTGAAATCGATATTGGGTTTCTCGCCTACGCCGTTCTTGCGTGTGAAGCGGGTATATCCTTTTGTATATCCATCAAAGAATCCACCCATCATCAGGTAGAAACCATTTTCATCGGCACCTCCTGTGTAGTCGAGACGCTTACCATTTCTACCTGTATCGCAATGTGTGAAGACAGCCTCGGTTACGGGTATCCACTCGCCATCCTTTGTGCATGCCCATTGGTTGTTGTAGCAGGCGCGACGTGTTTTGTATCCCATAATAGGATTGAAATTTTCGAGGAATGAATGAGGATTGGTGTACCATGTGTCTATTTTGGGACGTTGGAAACTTGCCATCAATCGCCATTTGCCATCCTCGGCATCGCAGAAGTAGGCTGTATATACAGTACTTCCCTTTCCGTCGGGACGAACACGCATAAGGAATTTATAGGTATTTCCGGGCTTCCAATCGTAAGCCATGAAGCTTTGTCCTCCCGAGCCTTCACCTCCAAAATCCTGTACTTTTACAGTCTCACCTTTTTTGAGGAGTTTTATGCGCAGCGAGTCGGGAATCTCATTGGCATTGTCGGTTACGAACGGACTCCATACAGAGAAGAGTACCTTGCGGCGTCCGGGCAAGTTGTTCTGGAATCCGAAATATCCCTCACCGAATCCGCAAGCCATGTAGTAGCTGCTCACGCGATCGTAGTCGGCAGGAACGGTCACTTCGTTGTAGAACCACTCATAGGTTTTGTCTTTTGGCAGACGGTAGTTGAGGTGTACCGACGGACCGCGGCGTCCGAAGTGGGGACTGTAATTTTTGCGTATGTATGAGAGCTCTCCCAAATTGCCGTTAACGATGAGGCTGAGTACATTGCCGAATGTGGTCTCTCCCCCACCCTTCTTGCCTTGTATGTCTACCTTGATGTGTCCGGGATTCTTCACTTTGAATTTTCCGACTGTATAGATTGCAGGAGAGTCTGCATTGAGCTTTATCTTTTTCTTTTTACCCAGACAGCTCACAGTGATGGTAGAGTGTCCGTATGCCTGAATCTTAAGCTCCATCTCACCTGCCTTCTCTGCATGGAAATATGTGCTTATAACATTCTCCTTGTCGTACCATTCGGCTATTCCACCGTTGTGTTCATCGATGCGGGCAACAGGAGTGTTTGCTGTCTGCTCCCGTGCATGTGGCGGACGCTGCATTTTTTCACGGGAGAGAATAAAAGTTTCTGCATCGGGAGTAGTTACATATCCGTTGTTCTTGAGCAGAATGGTGTCCGATTTTGTTTCGGCATGCGCAGCACCACAGAACAGTGCAAAGAGCGCGAAGAGTGATACGAGATTCTTTTTCATTATTCTTTATTATTTATACATTATTCAATTTTATATATTAGCAGATAAAAGTAGTGAAAATTTATTTATGAATGGTTATCTTCCAATATAAAATAAGTTAATAGCTCCTATTTTCTATTCTGTACCTTGCACTGCATCCCCAAAAAAAATTTCAGACCACCCTCGTTATCATCGTTCATTATTTTATATTATTA
>JAZNKR010000167.1:0-7565 GCA_045578665.1 Bacteroidaceae bacterium
TCTTTCCAAAAGTCATTGGCGCAGTCTGCCTAAAAGCTTAATGCGCATCAATGAAGCAATGAACCTCTCAATGAAGCAATGGGGCTTGTAGCAACTTAAAGAATAGAACCTTAAGGGATTAAGCATGTTTACCGGACAGTAATAATAAGATTACAATAATCTAATCAAGAGAGTTCCGAAAAACGGCGCCTGCCATTGGCATAATATTTCCAAAGGATTGAGAAAGAGACTCTTTCCTTAATTTCCTGCGCCACACACTTTTCGACATTCTCCCGACGCTTGACCGAATACTCCCCTTTCGTGCGGGCATAATCCCTGCGTGCCTGCATAATGGCACGACAACCTGCCACATCGCCGGTGAGAAGAGATTTGAATGCAGCCACATAGTCGAGCAGTGCACGCACAAACATTGTACGTCGAAGTTCCTCGTCGGGAAGATTCTTGTATAGCATCAACAGATTGTTGCGGAAATTGAGATATGTCTTTCGCGGATTGCTCTTGTTCAACGTGGCACCGCCGACATGATAGGCGACACTCTGCGGAATGCAGACTATGCGACGCCCTCTCGAACGCAAGCGCCAACAGAGGTCAATCTCCTCCATGTGCGCAAAGAAAGTACCGTCGAGTCCACCCGCATTCCTGTAATCATCTGAACGGACCATCAGTGCGGCACCCGTCGCCCAGAAAAGGTCGGCTACAGAATCGTATTGTCCTTTGTCGCACTCAACAGTATCGAATATGCGACCACGGCAGAACGGATAACCGTATTTGTCGATGAATCCCCCGGCTGCTCCCGCATACTCAAACTCACTTTTATTTTTGTAGCTCAGGAGTTTAGGCTGACAAGCCGCAACATCGGCATTGTTGTCCATATACTCGAGCATAGGGACGAGCCATCCATCCGTAACCTCTACATCGGAGTTCAGCAGCACAAAATATTCGGCCTCCACCTGAGCAAGTGCAAGGTTGTATCCATCGGCAAAGCCGTGATTCTCAACGAGCTGAATACACCTGACATGAGGAAACTCTTCGCGCATCACCTTTGCCGAATCATCAGTCGAACAGTTGTCTGCCACTATCACCTCTGCCTGCGGAGAGCAGGCGACAGCAGTGGGCAGGAATGTGCGCAACATCTCTGCTCCGTTATAATTCAATATTACCACCGCAACCTTTCTCTTCATGCCTCTCTGCCGTTTATTCCATTCCTAAAATCTCGTCTACTACCAATGCCGAATTATCCTCGTTGAAACCACCGAGTCTCACCTTAACGATTCTGTTGATGTATTTATCCTCTCTCACAGCCTCCACACGGATATAATTCTCTGTGAATCCGCTCATCGGCATTCCGGGACGCGGTTTTTCGAAGAGCACAAGCGCCTCCTTGCCACTGTAGCGGCGATAGAATGCCAACCTCTTCTCCTCGGAAAGTTCTATGAGCATCTTGCTGCGGCGCTGCTTCTCGGCAGGAGAGACGGCACCATCAATGGAGAGAGCTCTTGTGCCGGGACGCTCGGAGTAACTGAATACGTGCAATTGCGATATGTCGAGGCTCTTGATAAAATCGTACGATTTCCGGAAAAGCTCATCGCTCTCGCCTCTTGTACCCACAATGACATCCACACCGATGAAAGCATCGGGGAGCAGACGGCGCACCGTAGCAATCTTCTCGCCGAAGAATGCAGTATCGTAACGACGGTGCATCAATTTCAGCACCTCGTCGCTGCCCGCCTGCAGGGGAATGTGGAGATGAGGCATGAAACTTCTCGACTCTGATATATAGCCTATTATCTCATCGGTTATAAGATTGGGTTCTATAGAAGAAATCCTGTAGCGGGATATACCCTCCACCTTGTCGAGTTCTCTGACGAGGGTTGTGAAATTCTCTCCTGTGCTTTTTCCGAAATCACCTATATTGACTCCTGTGATTACAATCTCGCGTCCACCCTCAGAAGCAGCCTTTTCGGCCTGAGCCACAAGGTCGGCTATGCGAGGATTGCGGCTTCGACCGCGTGCAAAGGGGATTGTGCAGTAGGTGCAGAAATAATCACACCCGTCCTGAACCTTAAGGAAATAGCGGGTGCGGTCGCCACGTGCACACGAAGGCACAAAGTTGCGTACATCCTTTGATGGTTTGACAAACCATTCACCGCAAGCAGTACGCTTCTCAAGGTTTCCGAGGTAGTTGAGAATATCACCCTTCTTCTCTATTCCGAGTACGACATCCACACCCTCTTCGCGTGCAAGCCTCTCGGGAGACAATTGTGCATAGCATCCTGTAACCACAACATACGCACCGGGATGCCGGCGTATAAGTTTGTGTATTGCCTGACGGCATTTCTTCTCTGCCTCCTGCGTAACAGCACAACTGTTTATAATACATATATCGGCTGTCTCGCCGCGTTTGGCTGTTCTTATACCAGCCTCCTGCAACATACGTTCAATACTCGAAGTCTCGGAGAAATTGAGTTTGCATCCGAGTGTATAGTAGACTGCCGTCTTATCTTTCAACTGAAAATTTTCCATCTTTTACGGATATTGTTCCGGATTTCTGACGCGAAGATAGTGAGAAAAAACGAAATCATCATCCAAATGAGATATACAATGCCACACAAAACTTATACTTTTTTATAGACGAGCAAAGACTGTGTATATTTCATTGCTGCCGAGTATATTTGATTTCAAATATAATACATTCTTTTATCTGTGATAAAAACGACATCCAAAGGAAATAAAAAAACAAAAATCAAAATCGTAGACCTATGACCAGTATCAAGGTAAAGTTTCGACCCTCAAAAAGTGAGAACAAAGAGGGAACAATCTATTATCAAATAATTCATAATCGTGTTATCCGCCAACTAAAGACGAATTATCGACTCTTTATGCACGAATGGAATGAGAGGAAAGATGAGAGCAACAATGTAATAATCACCACAAACAGCAGCCGAGAGTACTACCCTAAATCCATTGAGAACCATATTGATTGGGATATTAAACGACTGCAAAGCATCATCAACCAATTAGAGAATAAGCGAAAAAGATACACTGCCGATGATATTATCTCTACATTCCGGAAACAATCCAACGAACAATCACTGTTCAACTTCATGCAGGATGTTATTGCCCGGTTCCAACAGATGGGCAGGCAACGCACATCTGAAACCTATCGTTGCACGCTTAAAAGTTTCATGCAATTCAGAGAAGACAAGGATGTGTTATTGACGGATATTGATTCAGATTGTAGCAAGAAAGGACGTTATAATCCAAAACTTGCCCACACCATGGCTCTTGAACGCAGGGAACGCATATCGCGCAATAGTTGCGTAGATGAATCGTTGCTTAAAGAGTCTCTCCGACTGTTGTGTACCGAGCAATGGTCTCCCAAGCAAATTAGCGGCTATATGGCTAAACGTGGCAAGAAGAATTGCAAGAAATCTTAAGACTACCGTCTATTTTGCTGATTCATATTATTCCTGGCAGAAAGGAAGAGTTGAACAAGTAAACAAACTTATCAGGCAATATATACCGCAAAGGGGTATCTTTTGATGAATACACTGATAGGGATTTGATGGAAATTCAAAAGAAAATAAATAGGAGACCTAGAGAAAAATTGAACTTTTCAACGCCAAAAGAGGAGTTTTTCAAACAAATTAATAATTTTGCACTTGCCTGTTGACTCTGCGGTTTTGCAAAAACATTATGAAATAGCGAAGGAATTGGAAATTTCTTTCTACTTTTGTAAGTTATACCATTCTTGGGAGCGTGGAGCCAATGAGAATATGAACAGACTCATCAGACAAAATGTCCCCACAGGAACGGATTTCAGTGAAATAACTGACGAGTTTGTCAATTGGGTTGAAAACAAACTGAATAACAGACTCGGAAAGCGACTCGGTTGTTTCACACCAAATGAGAAATTCGATTCTATATTAACAAATTAGAATTCGATTGCATTTGCAAGTTGAATTCGCCAAAGATTACTAACGAGTTTATTGCATCAAATGGTGCTCGAGAATTTTTAAAGAACAGAATTTATTTGATTCGTTCTGCATTGAATATTTAAAGGGAGGTTCTATAAATTAGTTAACATGATTGAAGTTGCTGTCACTCGCTGTGCAATCTGTGAACAAGTTCACATTGCGCTCGTTTAACCGCAACTTTCGCGACGATTTTGAGTTTTATTCTTAGTAGATTTTTGATGTTTGTAAGGGCGCGATGCGGGCATCGCAACTGAACAAATATTAAAAAGATACAAGAATAAAGCCATAAGCGACCGAAATAGAATCCACCCTACAAAGAACACTAAATTACTAATTTATAGAACCTCCCTAAATGTAGTTCAATTATCATTGGTTTACAATCTTGATATAGAAAATCTATCTCACGTTACTAATTGAAAGTAAAATATGATAATATTAAATAGAGACCAAAAAATAGCATTTGCTCGCATTATCTCTGACTTGATAGAGGCCGACTTCATTGTTGAAGAAGATGAAATGGAGTATTTCGAAAGTATTATCTCAAAAGATGGCTACAATATAAAAGAGGCTATGCTTATTGAGGCTAAGAAGTTGAGTTTTGCTGATGCTGTTTCAATGCTAAAAGAATTAGATGATGTTAGCCGAAAATGTATAGTGGGTTCGCTTAAAAAACTCGCTATGGCAGATGGCAATTGTGTTCCTCTCGAAGCTATACAAATATTTGCTTTAGAACTAGCCTTAGAGCATAATGCCATCGTACATTCGGTAAAAGCGGGGAGCATCGGCATAGAAAATATGAAAGTTATCTACATTGAGAATGAAGAGAATACCTCCGTGGCAAAGGAGATTGAAACTAACATACGTTCGATATGTAACGAGTTTGCCTTAGCAGGTTTTGACTTTGTCCTTATCCCTCATGTAGTTCATGACTACTCCATAATGAAACGTGCCTATTTGGAAAATATAGTCAAATATATGGTGCCTTCTGTCTCAAAAGAAAAGGTCGTTGAGATATGCGATGAATTATGCTCTATGACAACAGCACGTTTCTGTAAGAATATCCTTTATAAGAAGATAGATATGCCGCTACTTGATGCCAAACCATCGCTACTTATAAAAATAAACGAGTCGTCAACGCAAGACTTATCAATCAGCCAAGATGCAGTAAGGACAAATTATGCAAACTTCTTGCAGATAGAATTAAAAGATGATATTCTTGATACTATTCGTCGATTACTAGACAAATACAGGGGCATGATCAATGCACCTATCATGGTTCAAAGTAAACCCATTACGAAGAAATTTCTTTACTATGGATTCCATCGTTCTCTATTTGATCTAGTCGCATACGTACGTGAGAGGAAGGATTATCAATTGTATATTGATGTATCAGAACGTGTAGCAAAAGTATACTTCCAACCTGTAGAGGGAGATGGTGAGCGTATCCAAGTGAAGTTTAATCCGCAAGAAACTGCCCTATATACTATGATGGTAAGGAGGACTTGGTCGGGGAAAGGATTAGATTGGCGTGAGAATATCTCAAATGAAGAAAGAAAGGCGATTCTTCAAGAATACAATAGAATCTATAAAAAAATCGCTAATGAAAAGACCGTATCATCGTTTAAGGATCGTACACAAGTGAATCATATTAAAAATAAGTTACGAGCAATTCAGTGTGTTGCCAACATAGAATCATTCCTGCCCTTCCATGATAAAGGGAAGAAACATTCTTATTATAAGGTTCCAGCTACTCAGCATGACATTTATATAATTGAATAAAGGTCGTTAATATATTCTATTAACGTTGCACCTGATTTTGTAATAAAAATTGCATTTTCAGATGCAACGTTTTCTTTTGATACACGTATAAAACCAGTATTGTAATTTTGCAATCGAAAGGAAGGAAGACTATTGGCTGCAAGACGAAGGATTAAAGATTGCCTGTTGTCAACGTTGCAACCAAAAAACGATGAAAAGGGCAAACGAAAATATCAACGTAGCTTTCTTTGTCCATAATCACAAACAGTCAGTACTTTTGTTACATCAAATTTAGAATAACACAATGTTCAACATTTAAAATTTATTGTTATGAGACCTCCAAGACCAGGTAGCTTGACCTACAATGCAATTACAGGCGCCGCAGGCGCAACCATCGGAGCAAGTACAGGTGCAGCGTTGTCCGCAGCAGGTGCAAATTCGCTCGGCAGCTCTATTTCTAACGCAAGTAATAATGCCGTCAATGCGTTGTCCAATTCTATTAACTCTACAGCCTCAAATATCGGCAATGTTGCATCTGCTGTTGGATTGGGAGGTGTAGGTGCTGCTGTGTCAACCGCAGGATCTGCTATAGCTTCAGGTGTAGGTACTGTTGCATCAGCTGCAGCAACTGTTGGTACAGCTATTGGAACTGTCGCTGTGGCAGCGGCACCATTTGTAGCAGTGGCTGCGGTAGGATATGGCTTATATAAACTTTTCTCTGATGATTAGCCACAAACGCTAATCGATTACCGGTTATTATCAAACACACCAAAAAACATAACAACAATGGGAACAGTAATGGCAATAATGGGAGCGTATTACCTCCTCAATGGGCAAGCCGGAAAAGCCCTCGTAGAAGTCAATGAATGGCTGAAAAAGAAACTTCCGGATTCAGAAAATATCAAGGAATAAAAGTTGTATATCTGTTTGTGCAAACAAATTATAACATACTGCGCTTGACATATCAACATTAAAACAATTTTACATTATGATAGTAGAAGTACTAGTTTGCAAGGGACTTGTTGCTATTGGGCACTGGGCCGCAGCACATGCCACCGCGGGAGTTTTAGCACATGCTGCACATGTCGCTGCCGGCATGACTATTAGTCAGTTATTGACAACAACTGTAACCGCAGGGTTTATTGCAGGGTGTATAACTTGGACAGCAGATAGGATTAAGAATGTCAAGAATGGAGTTAGTGCCATTAGCGACGGGAACTATGCCGGGGCTATAAAAGAGTTCGGTTCATTTGCACTCTCTTCCGGTGTCGACATTGAGATGTTACCAGACACAATTGAGGCAGGTCTTGAAAAGATGCACCTTAGCTCTGAAGATACCAAAAAGGTTACAGCCTGGGTAAAAAATCACGAACTTGAGATTGCTGATTACGTAAAAAAACATAAATAACGCGAATTTGATATAAAGAGACATGCATCGCAATAATTAAGATATGCAGTCTATTTACTTAGACACTAGTATCTCTTACCCCACTATGTCCCATTTGGGTAGTATAACAATCGTAAACGGGGTACGAACCTGCCGCATGCCTTGCAAGGAGAGGCAACAACGCAGCGTCTGCATCGAGATTTATAAAAAATATATCTTGGGAAGTTCTATAAATTAGCACATTGTTAATCAGTGAATTATTTTGTATATTTGTGCGAAATAAGAGAGATTATGAAGAAGAACCCAAGTTATCGCCGCAATCAAGCGAGTAGCAGTTTGTTTGAGACTGCTCAAACCTTGAATCCCTCTCCAAGCAAGGTAACCCCTTGGAGTTTGTTTCAAGAATAGTTGATTTTGAAATGTTTCGGTCTATTATAGAGAGT
>JAZNKR010000168.1:0-5283 GCA_045578665.1 Bacteroidaceae bacterium
AAGTTATTACAATCAAGCAAACGGCCTTGTTTACATAAATAATTGGATAATAGGATGTAATAGCATTACAACAGATAAGATAAAAATAAATAAAGAGATTATTGGAGTTGCAGCCGGCGCATTTGAAAGTAAGAATATAAAAAAAAATCACATTCAACGACGAAATTAAATATGTCTGCGATAGTGCATTTGCTAATTGTAAATTACTCAAAAATGTCAAATGGCCCAAAAACAAAAAAAATATAGAAATAAATATTAATGCTTTTTATGGCTGCGATTTGTACAAAGCAAATTTTTGATTTCTAACAAAGAGGCTGACCCAAAAGTAATGAAGTGAACCCCAACGTTTGGACAAAAAACTTTGGGGCTCACTTCAAATTGATTCGGTTCTCTCGTCTATTTTGGTTGCATATGCTGCTTAAAACATATGTTTGCACTAATTGTAATAATTTTGTTAGTAACATTATTGTTAGTAATAATGTTATTACTTATATTTGCAGCAGAAATATCACAATTATGGAAAATAAGCCTTTCATATTCGGAGTTGCAACATCGGGAGATAACTTCACCGACCGCAAGAGTGAAACGACACGCCTGCTGACCAATTTTCAGCACGGAGTAAATACGGTGCTAATATCGCCTCGCCGCTGGGGAAAGACCTCATTGGTACAGAAAGTATGCGGATTGGCACAATCGGAGAATTTGAAAATTGTCTATCTTGATATATTCTCTTGTCGCAGCGATAGGGAGTTTTACGATGCATTTGCATCGGCTGTGCTGAAACAGACCTCTTCGAAATGGGATGAGTGGGTGGAGAATGCCAAACTTTTCCTCTCGCGCATAAGCCCTAAAATATCTTTTGGTACAGACCCTATGACAGATTTCTCTATATCTCTTGAGCTTAATCCTAAGAGCGAGGATATTGACGAGATTCTTCAGTTGCCAGAAAAGATTGCTCAAAAGAAGGGTTGCAGGATTGTTGTCTGCATAGACGAGTTTCAACAAATTGCTGAATTTAGCGACTCAAAGACCTTTCAGAAAAAGCTAAGAACTGTATGGCAGTTGCAAAAGAGTGTCTCTTACTGTCTGTTTGGTAGCAAGAAGCACCTGATGAACGAACTTTTTGAGAAGAAGAGCCTGCCGTTCTATAAGTTCGGCGATGCTATTTATCTGCAAAAAATACCTACTGCAGATTGGGTAGATTATATCTGCGGCAGATTCGAGGCTACAGGCAAGAGTATATCTCCCGAACTTGCCGTAAAGGTATGCGAGGCCGTTGATAACCACTCGTCATACGTGCAGCAGCTTTCTTGGCTCATTTGGGTGAACACCATGAAAGTTGCAGGCGAAAAGGAGTTTGAAGAGGCTTACAAGGATATTCTCAACCAGAATACGCCGTTATTCGAGAAGCAGACAGAAAATCTCTCGACCTATCAGATGAATTTTCTGCGAGCTGTTTGTGATGGCGTCCACAAAGAACTATCTAGGCAAGAGGTTATCCAAAAATACAGACTTGGCTCATCGGCAAACGTAGTTACTGTTAAAAAGGCGCTTATAAAGAAAGAGCTGATAGAGGTCGAAAAACGTCAGGTTACAATATCCGACCCGCTGCTTAAAGTTTGGTTGCAAAGGAAACTCTTATAGCTTTTAACTAATCTCCTGCAACCTTACCAGTTACAGGAGATTATATATGTAATTATCTAACTAATTACTTGCTGAGTGCAGCAGAAACGTCCACTGCGATAGCTCGTTTACAACGAGCATTCCTTGTTTGTCAATTTGGAGCACCTACCATGGATTGTTGCCTTTGGCGAGTAATAGCTGCATTCGTTGCAAATGTAAGTAAACTTCCATTCACTCATTTGCACATTACTTGTCCGATGCCGAGGAAGCCCATCATCTTTGGCGTGTGCGGGAGCTGAAGAACAAGTGGGCACAAAAGAAACTTGTTTGTTTTGCCGAGTGCGAATAATAATTTATGTGGTTATTAAGTGGCGGCGTCTAAGTGCAGTAAGTACACTCTCCGAAGCAATTGGATTCAATCCACGGAAAGTTGTACGGCTCTTAAGTTCCGCCAACGACATTACCAGCAACAATTTTGCAATACACTCATCAGCGAATGAATTGCTTACAACATTTACGCCAGTGAAGTCAAGCACAACGCAATCATTCTGCTCAATCAATGGCAACAACGATTCACGCACACGCTTACCCAAAGGACGTGTACCCAAATTTTCTCCGTATTCTCTAAAATTAAAAGTTACCATAGTTCTGTCAATTCATTATCATTCAAGAATGTTTCATTATATTGTGCCGCTATATTCGCACGGTTGGCAACAATATCAGCAGGATTAATCTCCTTGTTAGTGTGAAGCTGAAGATAAACAATTGTTCCCTTCCAAAAATCACATTTCTTAGTAGTTTCAATGCTTCCTTTCACTTGCATTGCATGTTCGCCGGAACGTACTTCAAAAACCAATCCGGCATCCTTTGCCAATAGTGAAGTTGAGTACAATCCAAATCCCATGCCCTTGCCATCGGTTATGGTATCCTTGATACATATTTTCAACGCATCTGGTTCAGATATACCGGCATACTCTGCATTTTCCGAAAGCGATGCTTGCACACCAATTCCATCATCTGCTACCAAAAAACTTAGAATGTGATTAGCCGAATCGTAATGAGTGAAAACTGTGCCTAGCTCTTTTCCGGAATGAGTAAGTACATTATCCAAAATCTCATAAAAACAATAGCTCATTGCTTGTAACACAGTCGTTTCTATATCAATATACTGTGTCAGTACACCAACAACACGTTGATAGACATCATAGATGTTCTTTTCATCAAAAACATCTATTGTAATATCATCGCTTACTGATGAGAAATACTGCTTTATGAGTATAGATAGGTTCATATCAAATGTATAACAATTACTTATACTGCAAAGATAGTGCAAGCGAGTTAAATAACAAACTTGTTTGATTGTTTAACAACGAGCGCTGCCTATTTTCGCTTATACCGCAAAGATATAATGAAAAACATCAAAAAGCACACATACCGCAAATATTTTTCAATACATATGGTTTACAATACTTCGGTAAATTTTCACCGAAGTATTGTCTTAAAAAGTTCGTAAAAAATTAGGATTGAATAGACCCTGATGAAGAACCGACGCACGAGTGAGAGCAAAATAAATTTGCGATTTATTTTGCCGAGCGAGCAGGAGGAAAAGCCTTTAGGCTTAACCTGCGAACTGAGCGTCTGAGTGCATACGACCCCCAATAAGTGTACAAGGCTGTTATATCTACAAAAAATCTCCCATAACCTTATCGGTTACAGGAGATTAAATATCTAACTAATTATTAAATTACTTAGAAAGTGCAGCAGAAACGTCCACTGCGATAGCAACAGTAGCACCTACCATGGGGTTGTTACCGATACCGAGGAAGCCCATCATCTCGACGTGTGCGGGAACTGAAGAAGAACCTGCGAACTGAGCGTCTGAGTGCATACGGCCCCCAATAATGTATAAGGCTGTCATATCTACCAAAAAAAAAATCTCCTGCAACCTTATCGGTTACAGGAGATTAAATCATCTAACTAATTATCTAATTATTTAGAAAGTGCAGCAGAAACGTCTACTGCGATAGCAACAGTAGCACCTACCATGGGGTTGTTACCGATGCCGAGGAATCCCATCATCTCAACGTGTGCGGGAACTGAAGAAGAACCTGCAAACTGAGCGTCTGAGTGCATACGGCCCATTGTATCTGTCATACCGTAAGAAGCGGGACCTGCAGCCATGTTGTCGGGGTGAAGTGTACGACCTGTACCACCACCTGAAGCTACTGAGAAGTAGGGCTTGCCTGCGAGCACGCGCTCTTTCTTGTATGTACCTGCTGTGGGGTGCTGGAAGCGTGTGGGGTTTGTAGAGTTACCTGTGATAGATACGTCTACACCCTCTTTCCACATGATTGCTACACCTTCGCGAACATCGTCGGCGCCGTAGCAGTTAACCTTAGCGCGGGGACCGTCAGAGTAAGCGATGCGACGTACCTCTTTCAACTCACCTGTGAAGTAGTCGAACTCTGTCTGTACGTATGTGAAACCGTTGATACGTGCGATGATCTGAGCAGCGTCCTTGCCAAGACCGTTGAGGATTACGCGGAGGGGCTCCTTACGTACCTTGTCGGCTTTAGCTGCAATCTTGATAGCACCCTCAGCTGCTGCGAATGACTCGTGACCTGCGAGGAATGCGAAGCACTTTGTCTCTTCGCGGAGAAGACGTGCTGCGAGGTTACCGTGGCCGAGACCTACCTTACGGTCGTCAGCAACAGAACCGGGGATACAGAATGCCTGAAGACCGAGGCCGATAGCCTCAGCAGCGTCAGCTGCATTCTTGCAACCCTTCTTCAATGCGATGGCTGCACCTACAACGTAAGCCCATTTAGCGTTCTCGAAACAGATGGGCTGTGTCTCTTCACAAATCTTATAAGGATCGATACCATAGCTTTCGCAAATTTCGTTTGCCTCTTCGATGCTGGAAATTCCATTCTCGTTCAATACAGCAAGAATCTGTTTGATACGACGATCCTGACTTTCAAATTTTACTGGTCTTATCATGGTGTTTCCTCCTTATTCTTTACGTGGGTCTATGTATTTGACAGCACCTGCCTCTTCTGAGAAACGACCGTATGTCTTGGTCAATTTCTTTACAGCTTCGTTGGCGTCTGTACCTTTCTTAATCTCATCCATCAACTGTCCGAGGTTTACGAACTCGTAACCGCAGATTTCGTCGTTCTTGTCAAGAGCAACGCGTGTGATGTAACCCTCAGCCATTTCGAGGTAACGGGGACCTTTAGCCAATGTACCGTAGAGGGTACCTGTCTGGCTGCGGAGACCTTTACCGAGGTCCTCAAGGCCTGCACCGATAATCAGACCGCCCTCTGAGAAAGCCGACTGGCTGCGACCGTAAACGATCTGTTTGAACAACTCGCGCATAGCGGTGTTGATTGCGTCGCAAACGAGGTCGGTGTTAAGAGCCTCGAGGATAGTCTTGCCGGGAAGAATCTCTGATGCCATAGCTGCAGAGTGTGTCATACCTGAACATCCGATTGTCTCAACCAATGCTTCTTGGATGATACCATCTTTTACGTTTAATGTTAATTTACAAGCTCCTTGTTGAGGTGCACACCAGCCAATACCGTGTGTCAAACCACAAATTTCTTTTACTTCTTTTGCTTTTACCCATTTTGCTTCTTCTGGGATTGGAGCTCGTCCGTG
>JAZNKR010000169.1:0-2227 GCA_045578665.1 Bacteroidaceae bacterium
TCGCAGCAAACACCTAAAAACAAGGATACCATGATTAAGATTTACGTTATGGAGAGCTGCCCCGACTGCACGGAGGTCAAGGCTCTATACAGCGACAACCCTGAGTATGAACTCATCGACATAGGGAAGCAGGCCCGTAGCCTGAAGGAGTTTCTCGCCTTACGTGACCACCACCCCGCCTTCACAAAGGTACGCGAGCGTGGCAACATCGGCATACCGTGCTTCGTGCGAGAAGACGGTTCGGTAGCCATCTCGCTCAAGCATTACGATGCAGCACACTTCATAGAGGGAACACCAGTAGCAGAAGAAGGCGCCTCGTGCAGCTTAGATGGCACGGGATGTTGAATGGTCTATCTACAGTGACGAAACGCGACAAAAGCTTAACCGATAAGTTCATTCAACACATATTCTATAATCGTATCCTTGTCATCCAAGAAATCAGCGATTGTCTGTTTCACCTCATGGTGAGGCTCTATGCACGTTCCTTCCATTGGAAAGCCTTTGGGAGACACCCCTGCTTCTCGCGTTGGAATATAAAAGCAGATACCATATTTAGAGGTAAAAACTTTCGGACCACAGCCTGTGTCGCCAGCAGTTCTCTCTCCCACTAACGTAGCAAGCCCGCTCTCTTACAGGTCGAGAGTAAAGCTTTCGGCTGCAGAGATGGTCTTATTACTTGTCAACAAACACAATTTGCCAGTATATGCGTTGGGCTGTGGTGTGATATTCCCACTTACACAATGTTTCTGCTTCTTGCAAAGGAGATATTCAGCAATCTTTCGACCGTTATTGCTACTCCCTCCACTGTTGTAACGATTATCGACAATCAAGTACGGCAGATGGCGCACTTGCTCGTATGCCTGTTTGAAATCCTCCACAACAGTATGCATCATTGACTCCAAATAAATATATCCAACACTGTCGTTTATTATCCTATGATATGTTTGTGATTCCTCGATGGGCATCGTGCAATTTAATGGAAGATCGAGCGACAACACTTTACCATCTCTTCGCACACTGCACGTAATCAGGGTGTCGGTCGGCGATGTAAAGATTCCGAGCTGAGCCTTTCGCAACCGATACTCCTCGGTAGAGGCAAATGTGCATCTCTTCTTATTCTCAACATATTGGTCAATAGGCACATTGTTTATGGCAATGATTTCATCTTTATCGCAAAAGCCACAATGAAGAAGATGCTCACTCGGATTGGATATAAAGATTCTATCCTCTGCGATTGTTGGATGATACTGTGCCGCATGGCCACGAAAGAAAGGCCATGCATGACCTATCTTTAACGCAGCAAAATATTCATTGAGCATTATACCGTAGTCCTCCTTTGTTTGCACCTCACTCCCTATGCGGTTCGAGAATGTGGTATAAAGAGAATCCATATCATAACCTTTTTGCTTGCAGAGCGAACACTCTTCTACAACTTGATCGTGAATGCTCTTGAAATCCTCAGCAAACAGCTCGGGTTCAACAGGAAGTTCTGAAATGTAATAGGACTTCATCTCCTCCTGTTGGCCTTTCGTTAAAAACTCTATCAGTGCATCTTTGAAGACAGTAACAGACAACAACACTGCTATCCCCAATAATCCAACAATAGACAATATGGAAACAACGAGGTACTTGAGAAGCTTTTTCATAATCGTAATGCCGTATTCTTTTGTTTGTTTATCTATTAGACGTATCAAAACACCTTTTAGTTGCAAAGGTATGTATTTTTTTGAACTTTATTGTGTTATAAGTGAATTATAGGCCACGAACGAAAAATCACTCGCAATAGCCTATAAGGTCTGAAAAGAATAGGCGAAGACGTACTTTGAAGGCCTTATAGGGTTTGCGCCACATTAAGATGTATTTGCAATCGGCAGTGCCATTTCTCCTAAACGCACTGGCTGTTTTTCCGTTTCTACTAACCGAATTATTAAATCACAAGCATTGATTTAATATTCAGTGCCTTTGATTTATCATTCATAAGCTTTGAATATATAATCACTGATTATGATTTAGACTTTCAAAGGATATTCAGTAACTTTATGGACTATATGACACGAAAACTCGAACCTACCATTACGACTTTTGACAAGGCAGCTCAAGCAGGAGATGCCCGACATCGCGGCAACTTGCCCCATACCTCCAACGTGCGCTGCTGCTTGTCGGTGGCACATCTACGCTCACCGCGCAGCTGAGGGTACAGAAACGAAAAATGGTGGGCACCTCACAA
>JAZNKR010000170.1:0-12105 GCA_045578665.1 Bacteroidaceae bacterium
GTGAATATAATCCTTGCAGCGGCTGCATATAACTTCAAAAGAGCTATGAAAGCTCTTTTATTACTCATGCAAAAAATCAGAGAAATCCTAATTACTGATAGAATTTCTCTGAAAATGAATTTTTAAGGGACGACTATTTAATGGCAGTTTGTAGTTATGTTGATTTAAACAAAGTTTACGTTCTTTTTGTGCCGACAAAAAAGCACGGTTTAGTGAGCGCAATGCAAGCTTGAGCGCAATGACTGGAATCTATTGAGCGATAGGGAAATAGTCCTCCACATTAGATAATTGAGAATACCCGAAAGCCAACTCTTTTGGCTTTCGGGCTATTTCATCAGAACTTGATTCTTACCTTGCAACCGTTTACGATATACAGATTACCGGAAACGATTTCTGAGACGCGACGTCCGTTTATGTCATAGACTTTGCTACCCGAAGAGAGCAGCTTGTCTGCCGCGATGTCTGTAATTCCTGTAGCGATGGTGTATGAAGCCTTTACAAGAGTGATTGCGGCTGCAAGTTTTTCTCCTGCATCGGGGAAGAGTATGGCGGGACCCTTGTTGCAAAGAGTCTCGGCGTCGGCAAGTTCCTTCATCAGTTGAGCAACATACAGCGGAAGGTTGTCGTCGGTAGGTTCTACATACTCGTAGAAGACAATATCATCGGCTGTTGTTTTTGCAGAGTCCACAATCTCCTTTATAAGAGAGCCCGCCTCGTCTATGACTGCCTTGTAAGCCTCCTTGTATTCGGCACCCTGGTTATCCTCCATGCAAATGATTGTCCAACGCGAGGTGTTGTTCTCATTGTTCCAGCCTACAAGCTTGTAGTCTGATGAACAGTGAAGATAGCCATATCCTGTATTCTCTTTCTGTATGGCATATTTACCTTGCCCCATGTCGTAGAGTTTGAATTTAGCAGCCGCGGATTTCGAGGTAGTTTTTGCTGTTACATCCTTGCTCTGCGAAACAAAGTCGATATATTTTCCATTGATATTCTTCAGGTAGTATAGGTCGCTTCCCTCTATCGGCACAAAAGCGAATTTAGTACCTGCACCTGTAGACAGGGCGCAGGACATTACTCCGTTGCTGCCGAGCAGTGCCGAGTATTTCGTATATTTCGCATTGTTCAAACGGTAGTAATTCTTGGGGCTGAGCTTGATGATAGCCTTGTCGTTCTCCAGCAGCACCTTGAACTCATCGGCAAGAAGTCTTGCCCACTCGCCGTATGTATGTTGCGACTGGTCGCTGCCTGCGACAGCCGCTTTGGCTGCATTGTAGTATTTGGAGAGGGAATCAACGGCATATGCATAGTAGTAGCCCACTTTCTTGCCACTCGCATCCTTCATCTTCACATATTGTGCCGCAAGGTCGATAGCCTCGTTGAGCGCAGCGAGCTGGTCCTCTTCGCTGCCGTTGTATACCGACACAGCTTCACTTTCGCTTCCGTCTGCCGACACTGCCACCATTTTCAGTTCGCGCTTGGCTATTTCATCGGGCAGAGTATATTCGTATGTGTTGCAGAAAGAGAGCAGACTGTCCTGCATGCTGTAGAAACGGAATCCGACTGCACCTATTCCCTTTGAGAATACCACCTTGTTGCCGAATTTCGAATAGATGTATCCCGAAGCCTTCGTACCTATCGAGTCGGGCAGGTAGGCTGTAAACTGTCCTACATCACCGGTCTCGCCCACCTTGTAGTCTATGGCAAGACGGTTGCCCTCGACACCGTCGGCACGGGGATAGTCTGCAATGCGGTCTTCGAGAAATTCCAATGCGCCGCATTTCTTTGTATATTTCGAGATTCTCTCCTTTGTGGCATCAATCATCGCTTGTGTCGATGTTATTGTATAGTCCCCATAGTCGCCGATTGTCAGTCTGTTCATCGGAATGAAGAAACCCCATGCGTCGAAGAAGGTGGTGAGGTCCTCTTGTGCCACTTCGCAACATTTCTCAACAAACTTCAGCAGGTCGTCCTTGCCATAGTTGAGCGTCGACGTGCTTCTCTTCAGAGGGTCTTTGCGTAACTCTATGAAGAGACGGGGGAAGAATTCGGGATTGTTGCCCACTACATGATAGTAGAAATAGAGCTGCCAGAACATTCTGGTTGTGTGCATGATGTTTCCGTTTAGCTGGGCTGTGAATGGCACTTTGTTTTCGTAGTTGGCAGATGTTTCGGAGATGACGCCTCCGCGGGACAAATATCTGCCGAACTTGTAGAGCACCATGTTGGAGAAGAGGTTGTTGCTGACTTCAGTTGTACCAATCATGCAGATAGCCTTTTGGTTGGCATGACCTATCTCATGGGCAGGACCCCAGAAGTTGCAACCGTCCATCATCTTTTCGTACGACATGATTCCTGCGAGGGTGTGTGGCGGATAGTTGGTGTTGTATGCACCCGAAGACATTGTGTTTGCTTCGTCGCGGGTGCGTGCTACATGCAGGTTATTGAAACGCAGCACGGTACTGTCCATTTCGAAGCCCATGAGTTCGTGCTGCCATTCGGTCATGGTATCCCACCAGCCGATGCACTCTGTTATCTTTTCGGGTACACAGTCCGATGCAGTAAGTGTCGCCTTGTCCATGTTGAGCATCACTTTGTGTCCTTTCACCTGTATATATTTATAGGTGGCAAGTTTCCGGGTTATATTCACCCAGTCGGCATCTGTGTGGAGGTCTCTGTCCCAGTAGCCGTTGAGCACACCGCCCTCTATGTGTATGTCGAGCGAGTCGTAGTCGGCAAGAAGTTTGTCGCCGGTGGTATCTACCGTATACAGGATGTAGAGCATTGAGTTGCCGCGACCTACGGGAACAATGTTCATACCCTTCTTCAGGTCACTGCGGACTCCTGAGGTTGCATTCATATAGACGCGGTCTATCTGCAATGTTGCATTCTCGGGTATATCATTTCCGACAAAGACATATATGATATCGCCCGAATTTCCGTAGATGCCTGTGGGGTTGCTCAGGTAGGAGTAGGTTGTCATCTGCAACCGTTTTGCCCATACGTCAACATCGGAATAGGGCTCGTAGGTGTGTATGCGGAACTCCTTTTCATACTCTCTCCAGCTGTTGTTCTTTATCTTTAGCGCAACCGCTATCAAATCTTCGTTGTAGCCATTCATGGCAGCTGTCAGTTCCTCGTCGCCAAGCGATGCATATTGAGGTTTGAGGGTTGTACATGATGCATCGGTGTAGAAAGACATATAGCCGGCGCAATACTCGTCGCTATTGTTTATAATATCCTTGTATTCTTTGTATTTGGCACGGACTGCATTGATGACACTGTCGGACATTTCCACCTTTACAAAGCCCCACTCCGAGGCTGTTATTTCGCCACTGCCTCTATACCATGGGACAATATTGTTGTCGTTGTCGCAGTGGAGGGTGTATGACTGCGATGTGTTATGCCACATATTATAGCTATTCGCTTTCACTGAATTTTCTTTCAGGTAGTATGTGGTAGCCTCGGATGTCGTAAGCACTTGGTTATAGAAAGCTCCGGCACCATTTATATAATCACCGGTATATATATTTCGTATAGTCCATCCGGTGCCTTTTTTAGCCATTTGCCACAATTGGGTATAGCTGTTTTCATCCCCTATCTCGTCACAAATCATTCCACCGGCAGTAAAATCCTCTGCCATAGCAAGGTTGTACTTGAGATTGACGATGCGATAGACGCCCGAATCAACAGGTGCAACATAGTTCTGTGCTGTCGCCATAGCAATACTGCATATAAATGCAATTGTTGCCGATAGTAGATGTTTTATTCTCATGATATATTTGATTATGTTTTTACAAGAGCGGCCATAGGAAAAAGTTCCTTGACTTTAATGTTGTAAAGTTAAGGAACTTTTTCGTTACCGTAAAATATTTTTCTCTTTTATTGGACGCTTTATGGAAACTCACGATTATTGACGCAGGAATCTCTTTCCATCCCAACGATAAACGATCTTGTGAAGAGATTTGGAGACGTATGCCGAATCCGATTTCGACATATATGCAGGCATTGTGTATGTTGCCTCAATATCTCTGCCCGAGGGAGAGAGCCGCAACTCCACAAGATAGATATCGGCAATGTCGAGCATCCGGTCCAACGAATCGGAGGCTGTGAAGAAATCCTTTATCTGCGGATACTCAAAATATGCACTGCCACCCCGACACTCCTTCCACTCTTTGGTGTAGAAAGAGACTATGCTGTTGCATGCCTCTGCACAGACGCTGCGTATGATGCAGATGAGCGTATCTCCCTCTATGCGGGGCAGCAGTTTCATTTCGAGCGAGCTGTGGCTGCTCATTCTCAGTTTCAGATAGTCGTCGGTCAGTTGCAGAAGTTCGCTCTTTCCGTTAAGGCGGTTACTCACCTGTGCACGCATGCCGGCATCGATAAAATCGACACAGTCGGCACGGTTGGTCTCTGTGAGCAGGGGGATGATGGAGTCGGGCATCCCCACGAAGAGGGTGCGCATATTCTGTGCCATGGCTGGGAGCGCCATGAGCAGCGACAACAACAGTATGGTTATATATCTTTTCATTTCGAGCCCAAATATAAGAAGAAGAATCCGATTAATATCAACAAAAGGTCAAATACTTTGCTTTTGAGATTCTTTTCGTGCAACACCATTGCTCCGAAGGCAAATGAGACGAGCACGCTGCCCCGACGTATCATGGAGACAACAGCAATGAGGGCTCCCTCCTCGGCAAGTGCCGAAAAGTAGCAGAAGTCCGCCACTCCCAAGAAGAGGGATATAAGCAGTATGCTTGCGCGCCACTTGAACGGGGTTGTCCTTTTCCGCGTCGGGTACCACAGGAGCAGGACTATTGCAGCCATTATCACCGACTGGTAGATGTTGAACCATGACTGCACGAGCATCGGTGGCAGAAAACTCATCAGGAACTTGTCGTAGAGCGCACTTGCCGCGCCGAGTATGGCAGCCGCAACCACAAATGCCACCCATCTGTTGTGCACGAAGTCAATACCTTCGCGCTTGCCGCTTTTGCCAAGCAGGAAGAAGGAGACTATTGCCACCGACACACCTATCCATTGGTAGATATTGAGCTGCTCGCCGAAGATGAGCAGGGCGCCGAGAAGCACCATCACCGGGCGCGTAGCCTGTATGGGAGATACTATGGTTATGGGCAGATGCTTCATTGCAAAATAGCCGCATATCCACGAGCTGAGCACTATCACTGCCTTGAGCACCAGAAAGAGGTGTGTTCTCATATCTGCAGTGGGAACATAGAGCATCCCCTCCTCTATCACTCCGCTGTGCGACAGCAGTATGAAGGGCATGAAGAGCAATGCCGAAAAGAGGGTGTTCAGGAAGAGCACCGGCAACACCGCGTTCTCCTTCAGCGACACCTTCTTGAAGAAGTCGTAACAGCCGAGAAGGGCTGCCGACATAAAAGCCAATGCAACCCACATCATAGGAACAGAGTTTCGGGATATTTCACCTCTTCGAGAAAGAGTGCTTCTGCCGGTGCCGAGTCGCCTGCCGAAGAACGTTCCTTCTTCTCTATAATCTCGCCAATTTTATCCTTGCCTATCTTGCCGCGACCTATCATCAGCAGTGTACCAACGATTGCCCTCACCATGTTGCGCAGAAAACGGTCTGCCTCTATCTCAAACACCCATTCCGTGGGAGAGAGTTGCGACCAGCGGGCATATGCTATCCTGCAGTTATTGGTCTTGGTGTCGGTGTGTAGTTTGCTGAAGCTGGTGAAGTCTGTGTATTCGGGAAGAACAGCAGCTGCTTCGTTCATCGCATCGAAGTCTATATCACCCATCAGCCGACAGCTGTATCTGCGGTTGAAGGGATTCTTTGCCGTGGAGACATAGTAGCGGTAACGGCGCGAGATGGCGTCGAATCTTGCATGTGCATCCTCTTTCACTCTTCTTATATGGTGTATGGCAATGTCGGGCGGCAATATCTTGTTCAGTCTGTATGCTACCTGCCAGCAATCTATCTCTTCGCCGAAGTCGGCATGTGCCACCATAGTGGAAGCATTGACACCCGTGTCGGTGCGACCGGCACCGGTTACCGACATAGATTGGCGCATGAGCAGGGAAAGAGCTCTTTCGAGCTGTTCCTGCACTGTAGGCGCATTTGGTTGCACCTGCCAGCCGTGGTAGTTGCTGCCGTCGTATGAGAGGTATATGAAGTATCTTGGCATTAATGTTGGTTTCTCTGGGTGGTTCTATAAATTATTAATCTATATTTCTTTTCCGGGTGTATTCTATTTCGGTCGCTTTTTGTTTTATTTCGGTATCTTCTTCATTTTTACTCAGTTGCAAAACAAAGGTTGCGCCATCGTAAAAATAAACAATATACTCGAAATAAACTCAAAAATCGCCTCGACTAATTTATAGAACCACCCTTAAGTATGAATGTATGACACGCCACAAGACCCGCTGTTTCGGTGCGCAGGCGCGAATTGCCGAGACTCACCGGAATGAAGCCTGCAGCAATTGCAGCCTCCACCTCCTCTTTGCTGAAGTCGCCTTCGGGACCTATGAGTATCGTTGCATCCTCGCCCGGAACAAGCGCATCGAAAAGTTCGCGTTTCTCGTTCTCGTAGCAGTGGGCAATGAATTTTGCACCCTTGCGTTCGGCGAGAATGAATTTCTTGAAATCCGTCATCTCCTCCACCACCGGTTTGTGGAACTTAAGAGACTGCTTCATAGCAGAGACCACTATGCGCTCCACCCTGTCGGTCTTTATCACCTTACGCTCCGAGAAGCGGCAGTTGAGGAAGGCGACCTTGTCCCACCCTATCTCTGTAGCCTTTTCGGCAAGCCACTCTATGCGGTCCATATTCTTTGTGGGGGCAATGGCAATTGTCAGGTTTCCGCGCCATCCCTTCTCCACGCATTTTTCCTCGATAGCCTCCACCTTGCAGCGTTTGCCTGCAGTGGATACTATAGTCGTGCGGAATATCCTGCCTTTTCCGTCTGTAACTTCAAGTTCGTCGCCCACACCAAGACGGAGCACACGCAGACAGTGTGCCGACTCCTCTTCGGGCAGTTCCCATGTGCTTTGTATGTCGGGTGCAAAAAAAAGTGCCATATAATCTTTATTCTTGATTGTCAATATTGTCGTCTGCATTTTCGCCACCGTTTGAATGACGCTCCATGCGGGAATCTATCTCTTCCTTAAGTTTCTGTGCAAGTTCGTAATTCTCCTCTTTGATGGCCTTTTCCAACACCTCGCGCAGAGTCTCTGTGCCGGCAAGGGTAATAGGTATGGAAAAGGCATTCTCCCACTCCTCCTTTATGCAGAGGGTGTTGAGAAGTTCATCCTCAATATATATGGGTGCGCCGCAGCGCAATGCCACCGCTACCGCGTCCGAGGTGCGTGAGTCTGCCTTCACCTCCTTCTCTCCGTTGGTAAAGTGGAGCGTGGAGTAGAAGGCACCTTCGGCGACCTTGTCTATAGTGGCGCAACTGAGGGTGTAGCCGCAAGCCTCGGCAAAGTTTTTGAAAAGGTCGTGAGTGATGGGACGGCCTATGCTTATGTTCTTCTTGGCAAGAGCCACTGCCTGCGCCTCGAAAGGACCTATAATCACAGGCAGTTTTCTTGCACCATCCTTCTCCTGGAGTATCATTATGTAGGCGCGGTCGCCCGAAGCGCGGGTCAATATTTCGTTTACTGTAAGTTCTACCATATCAGTCATTCTTAAGGTCGGGGTTAAAAAACAGTGCAAAAAGCAATGCCAACACAGCTGCATAGGCAGCAAATATATACCATGCCATTGTCCATCCGCCACCGGCAAGCGAGCAGTTCACCACCCACTGCGCGGCTATCATTCCTATGGATGCCCCCAGGCCGTTGGTTGCAAGCATGAAAAGCCCTTGTGCCCCGGAACGTCTCTTTTCATCGACCACACTGTTGACATAGAGCGAGCCGGAGATGTTGAAAAAGTCGAATGCTATTCCATAGACCAGCATCGACAATGCAAACATCCACACCCCGTTGCCGGGATTGCCCGCTCCAAGAAGCAGAAAGCGCATTGCCCATGCGACCATAGAAATTATTATCACTATTTTTATACCATAGCGTTTGAGGAAGAAGGGGATGAGCAGTATGCACAGCGTCTCCGATATCTGGGAGAGCGAGGTCATTATTATCGGATGGTTGACCGCAAAGGTGGCTCTGTACTCCTCCACGGCTGCAAAGCTGCCCAGGTAGGCACCTGTATATCCGTTGGATATCTGCAAGGCTGCTCCCAGGAGCATGGCAAACAGAAAGAAGATTGCAACCTGCTTATCGGAGAGGATATCCAAAGCTCCAGACTTCATTCCCGACAACGCTCCTTTGCGCGAAGAGTCGGGCTTGCAGGCAGGCATCGTAAGCGAATATATTGCCATGATTGCGCCCAATGCAGCCGATGCAAAAAACTGGTTGTATGAATCCTTGAACCCCAGCAGGTCGGTCATCCACATCGACAGGATAAAGCCCACCGTTCCCAGCACCCTTATACGCGGGAAGATGCGTACCGTATCCTTCCCTTCGTTGCCGAGCACAATGTAGGAGACTGAATTGGAGAGGGCTATCGTGGGCATGAAAAACGCCACACTGAGCGAGTATGGGACAAAAAGCTCTGCGAAGGTTATTTCGTTTCCCCTTGTCATTCCCATGTAACCCGTAAGCGCCATGAAGATTGCCGCCATTGCATGACAAAGCGCAAGCATCTTCCGGGCAGGCACCCATCTGTCGGCAATGGTGCCCATAGTTGCAGGCATGAAGATGGAGACCACTCCCTGCACAGCAAAGAACCATCCTATCTCGCCACCGAGCCCTACACCGAAAAGATAGATGCCGACCGATGTAAGATAGGCTCCCCAGACACCGAATTCAAGAAAGCTGAGGAGCATCAAACGAAGGGTTGTGTTATTTGTACCTGATTGTAACATACTATGCAAACAGAGAGCTCTCTTCTTTTGTTGCGGCTGTTAGAGTGAATTTATTATCACATCCAGCGACTCCAGACGATTGAGGAACGAGTATTTGAGTCGGTCCACAGCCTGGTCGTAAGGCAGAGAAATATCTCCGTTCACTCCGTTACTGATGTTGGGCCATACAGTATTGTTGAATTCCCACGAAAGTCTTATCTCCTCGCGTGTCTGCTCTATGAATGAGACAACCGATGCAAACGGCTTCTTCAGTTTGTTCCAGCGCTCTTTGAGAAGTTTTACAAACTCGGGCTTGCCATAGAGCGTACCGAACCACATCGCATTCTCGTTTTTAAGACTGCTGTGGGGAGTGAATGTCTCCCAGTCGTGGTCCCATGCCGGTCCCATGCGCAGTTTGCCGTTCTTGTCCTTGTGCATATAGCTGCTCTTGGGATGGTTGGGTTCGGGATTGTATATCACCTCGTTGAGAATATACCAGTCGACAAGGGTGTTCATGTCGAAATACTCGGCAAACTCCTCGTATGTTCCGTAGGCGAGTCTCCTTTCCGCCTCGTTGCAGTAGGACTTTATGTATGAGAACTGATAGCTGTTTATCTCATCCTCGTCGGGCTGCTTCATGTTTATCGGCATCCTGAAGTACGAGGTCTTGAATTTCCACTCCGCATCGTAGTAGCTGTCGAGCTCCATCAGATAGCCGCCGGTGATTGCCTCGCCGTATGTGTCGGTGGGCTTCATCTCGTTGATGTTCACACGGTCGTTGTCTATGCGTATCGCCTCGCAGAGATAGTAGTTGCCGAGAGCCTTGCCGTTAACCACAAGTTCCACGTATCGTCCGTTGGGTGTCCAGTCCATCGATGTCATGCGGGCAAGTTCAAAGGCCACGGCATTTCGCATCAATGTGCGGTCTATGTAGTTGGCAAGCAGACACCAACGCTTGTGCTTGGGCATACCGAGTATCTGTTTCTTCACATTGAGCTTTATGTTGTATGGCTTTTTCACATAGCTCCATGTGCTGTTTCCGCGTCCTCGTATGTTCATATAGTCGCTGCCCGAGGTGTAGCTGACAGTTCCGTCGGCATCATATATGGTCATCGAACTCTTCTCTACCCAGACACTCTTGCTGTTGATGGGTTTTCTCTCCGGAGTCTCTATTACAACGATGGGTAGACCCGAATTCTTTACACAGACAGTATATTCTCTTTGCAGACTGTTGTCGTATTCGAGACGTATCTTCACGGGGGAGCTGAAGTCGACAAAACTCTCTTCGGAGGTTATGAGTTCATCATTGGCATAGACCTTCGCCTTATGGGAACTGGCTATGAAGAATGGCTTCAGTTTATAGTTTGTGAGATAGGGGATTATGAAATTTATGGTATCATTGTCGGTCAGTTCTTTGATGTCTGCCGAGAATGTCTTGTCTATGAGCGCTTCGTTTCCTTCGTCGGTGTGACGCAACTTGAAGGACATGAGCTGCACCCCCGGATTGTTGCTGAGCTCTGCACGGTTGAAGACAATCCTGCGCACGTATGCCGAATGGAATGTAGTGTCGCAGATATTTATATATTTTTCGTTGATGGAGACGGTGTCGTATGCGGCATAGCCGTATGCAAGCACATTGCCGTCCTTCAGTTGAACGAATATCGAATCCTGGGCAGCCACCGGCAGAAGCATGGCGATGACAGCGATTACAAGGGAAAGTGCTCTCTTCGTCATTGCTTTATGAATTTAAATGTGAAATCGGCAGCCTTCACCAGATAGGTACCCTTTTCGAGCTCTGTGATGTCTATCACCTGTTCGCTGTCGGTGGTCTCTATCCTGGCACAGAGGATGCCTTTCATAGAATAGATGGAAATCTCTGTGGAGTTTGAGCCCGATATATAGAGTTTGTTGTCGCTTATCCTGAAGTTTACCTTCTCCTCGACCTCCTCCTTGATGGAGGTTGGAATCTCATTGTCCCAGAATATCTGTGATACCCTGTTGAGGACAAAGTTTATCTTGACACTGTCTGTCTGCAGATGGAGCAACGACGTGGAGTGCCAGAAACGCGGGTTGTCTTCGAGCATAAAGGTGTACAATGTCCCCGAGTTGTTCATCAGGTAGAAAGGGGTCTGAGCCATCACCCCCTTTGACGAAGCCATTATCGCCAATAGCAATATGGCTCTTATAAATAGGTTCTTCTTCATATTCTGCAAAGGTACTACAAAGCTGTAGCAGTGCAAAATAAACGACAGTTTATTTTGCACTGCAAGTGATTCATTGGATGAGGTTTTTGTTTACGTCATGCGGGCAGGCTTCACAAAGAGAGCCTATTCGGGTATCGGGCATATATTGTATACACCCCAATCGTAATCGGCCTTATAAGCATCAAGATATTCTGCCGGCACATAAACCGTAATACACCTTTCCGAGATGCCTGTTATACGCGGTGGAACAGGAGCATAACAATATAGCGCCCGCAAGGAATTGCAATAAAAAAGGTGCAAATTCAACTAATAAATGCAACGGAATTATCGGTTTGAGATAATTTCAGTAAGCAGAGAGGAAAATTTCCTCCCTTGCTCTACTGAATGGGATAAAAGTGCTTACTTTACTCCGTCAAACCTCCTACCGAAATCAGTTGTAAAGATGAAACACTTAACCCGAGAGCAAAGATATGGAATTCTATTCGATAAATTATGGAAAATGTGAAATAACCACCTTGTTTTAGTTGGGATTATGTGAAAATATAAGATGAAAGCAAATGGGATAATGTGAAATATCTACGTATTTATAGCTCAGATTATGTGAAAAGCGTTATCTTTGCAGTTGTAATCAAAGATTTTAGATATGGATAAACTGCTTAGAAGAAAGGTTGATAGCTATTTGATGGCTTGGAAAAACAATCCAGATAGAAAACCACTAATTATTAAAGGTGCCCGTCAGATTGGAAAAACACGCTCTATCGAGTGGTTTGCCAGTCAAAACTATAAAACTGTTATACAGATTAATTTTGTAGAGCAACCTAAATATAAGAATATTTTTGAGGATGGTTTTGAGGTTGATACCATTCTTAAAAACATATCGTTACTAAATCCTGAGTTTAAGTTTATTCCAAGGGAGACTCTTTTCTTTTTTGATGAGTTACAAGCTTGTCCTAATTGTGCTACTTCATTGAAGTTCTTTAAGATCGATGGACGCTTCGATGTTATCTGT
>JAZNKR010000171.1:0-26176 GCA_045578665.1 Bacteroidaceae bacterium
GTGCTTGTTGATAAGACTGAACGACACCTTGGCATTGATTTATCTTTATTAAAGAAGGAGGAGAACGATGAAGGTAAGTGAATACGCAGAGGCTGTTATGAAGGAACACGAGGGGTTGCGCCTAAAGGCTTATCGTTGCCCTTCAGGTGTCCTTACAATCGGTTATGGCCACACCCGGAATGTAAAAACTGGCCAAATCATAAACAAGGATACGGCCGAAAGATTCTTTGTAGAAGATGTAGAAGCTGTAGAACGGCTTGTCGATAGAGAACCATTCGCCAAAGATTTGTCGCAAGGCCAATATGATGCTCTTGTCTCGTTTTTATTCAATGTTAAGTATTCATCATATCAAACCTCTACATTGAGGAGAAAAATTATTAACAATGTCAATGATGTTACAATACCAGACGAGTTTCGTCGATGGGTGTATGGTACAGACCCCGTGACAAAAAAGAAAATCAAGTTGCCGGGGCTTGTAAAGCGCCGTGAATGGGAGGCATCAATGTATGAAGACTTGTAAAGAAAACTTGTAAATCTTTACAAGATATACAAGAAATGGAAAGAAATATGAAGATTTTTTACTTATTTACAACTTTTGTCTTGACACTTTTTGTCATATCGTGCAAGACAGTCAAAGATACATCACAGGAACATCGCTCTGTCATCGATGTTGATGTTAACCGTATATCTTTTTCAGATTCATTGCACCAGGAACTGAACAAACAGATCCTGAGCATTGAATTTGATAGTCTCAAGATAACGTTGCCGGCGCAGGATGAAAAGCCTGCAACAACGGCCATGATATACGGTGCTAAACTTGATTCCCATAAAGAGAATGCCGTTATCGATACAGCTTACAAAGAGGTCGCCGACAGCTTGGAAAGCCATATCGATACGGAGGAGAATGTAACAAAGGAAGTAGAACAAGTTGCAGTGGGCGAGCCTCCCAACCTGTTCTTTCTATACCTTATTATATGTATAGCACTTCTGTTCTTTATCTATATAAAATTTATAAGGTAATACCGTACTACTGCTTGTCATAATTTTATGTGTTTATTAGGCTGGACTGAGTCGTCGTGATGACGGCTCAGTCTGTTTATAAAGCACCGTCAAAATGTTTCGGTTCATTGTGTACCGGGATATCGCGTGAAGAAAGGTATTTATTCGTGGTCGAAACATCAGTGTGCCTTGCCTGGTCGCGTGCCACAACAATGCCCTCACTGTTGGCGAGGTCTCGAATGCCTGAATCCTTAAGGCTGTAGAACTGGTAAGCCTCCGGCCACTTCAATGCTTTGCGTAGTTTGAGCCATTCTCTACGGAAAATCTCGCTTGATGCTCTTTTTTCTGCCGGTTTCATTGACTTACCGAAAAGGTAACAGCCGGAATGGTGCTCAAATATTTTCAAATCAAGCATCATTCTCACAAGGTTGTCGTTGAGTGCAACCTTGCCGGCTCGTTTGTTCTTGCTTATCTCGGCCGAAACATAAACAGACTGTTCCTTTAGGCTGATGTCTCCAATCTTGATGTTGGAGAGCTCTGTCGGCCTGATGAACGTGTAGTATTCAAACATACAGGCCAAAAGAAAATAAGGATCCTTTTCGGTCAAGTATGTTTTCAGTTGCTTCAGCGATTCGATGGTTAGAGGTATGCGCTTCTTGGCTGTTTCTTCGACATTCCTTATCTTTTCGACAGGATTTTCCTTCAGCCAAGCGTGTTCAATGAAGTAGGCCGCCAAAGAACTGCACCAGCCTTTGTAGTTGTTGCGAGTGCGACCTGTGGTCTCGCGTTCATAATATATATAATCAAGGAAACCGGAAATGAATCCTTTGTCGTACTGATATACATATTTAATAGGTATAGGAAGGCTTGCATTGTACTCGCGCAGGATATTGACTCTGGACTGATAGCTTTTCTGTGTTTTGTATCGGTCCAGTCGGCTCAAGTATTTTTCATATTTCTCAAGTGCCACATCGAGCAGGGTGTATGATGTTGAAGCATTGGCATCCACCCATGGAGACCAGCCTGTACGCAGTAACTTGAGTATCGAGGATATCAGTTCTGCAGCTCGTACACGTCGTTGTGTCTTGGTTGGGATGTTGTCAAGGGTGTATTTCTTGCGCTTGAGACGGCCTTCGGCTGGATCATAGGCCAAAAAATCGATATACCAGGATTTACCGGTATGTAATTTAGGGTAAGTGTAACTCTGCAATTCGGCTTGCGAAGAAAGTTTTTTGCGTGAACACATTTTTTTTACATTTTTCGGCGATGAAAAATGCAAATGGTTATACTTAGGTTGTCCGTAATTTGTCCGAGTTTTAATTGAAAAAGCGACTTAATTCGTTGTTTTACAACTCATTAAATCGCTTTTAGCGGAGAGAGAGGGATTATTTTGTGATTTTTCCCTCTCTTTTTTAGGAAACAACTCCTTGCTAATCAATGCTGTGTTAAAAGCGACCATTGCATCTTTCGTCACCCTATGTCCGTAACTTGTCCGGGTTCTAATTGTTATTTTTTCTCTTCTAATTGTTTCATTAACATTGCGTTTACAGACTCGAGGAGTGTGATTCTCTTGTCTTTTTCTTCTATCAATGCCTGTAAATTCGCTGTTTTCTCTTCCAGTGCGCCTACAGTCAAGCAGGCAACATTGTTGCTGTTTCCTACAACGCTGATGTGCGGAGGTTTATTCCTTATAAAAAATGTATCCATAGATACTCCAAAGAAATCCGCCACTTGTTCAAGGCGACTTGCTTTTACGTCTCTATCGACTAATGGGCGCAATCCTCCATCGCCGTCAAGCCCTAATGCTTCTAAAAGGTCTTTTGCACGCAAGTTGCGTTCTTTTAGCAGTGCTTTAATTATGTCTCCATTATACATATTCCGCCAAATTAAGAATAATTAACAAAACAAACCCGTCAATAATGACGGATATAATATTTTTTATCATACTTTTGTATCATCAAAAATATGATATTTTTTATTGTCTAACAAATAAATCCGCTTAATTATGGCAGAAATGGTTATTAAGAACTACTACGACGGACTGACAACCGAGGAGAGGACGGATTTCATCTACAACGTGTGCAAGCTGTGTGATATGAGTATCCCGACATTCTACAAGAAGTTGCGTACCGGCACATTCAAGAAGAGTGAAGAGAAACTTGTTGCTGACAATTTGATATGTGCATGATATGATTGCCAATATTGAATTTTACACAACGCCAGATGGTGATGTTTGTTGCAAACCTCTTGAGGGGCCGATGTTTATCCTCGACGAGAGCCGCAAAGAACTCATCGCAGAAATGATGGTGGCCATCAAAGAACTCTACCCTGCAGCCTTTGCGGCACTCTCGGAACTCTACTCCAAAAGTTCGCTAAACCAGAACTACTATCATTATAAGATAGTGCACAGGTTTATTCGTTGCAACTTTGGAGAATACGATGCTTTGTCTATGGATGTCGGTGGTTCCGGTCAGTTCCGTATGGAAGATGTCAGGTGCCCGTTGCGCGGAGAGTGCAAATTTGACAGGTTAATCTGTCACGCACGACTGGAAACCAAACTCAGCGAAAGGGAGCAACAGGTGGCAAATCTTCTCGGGAAAGGGTACTCGACAGAAGAGATAGGGGAAGAACTGCATATATCTCCCTACACCGTAAAGCGACACATTGCGAACATCAAGACCAGGCTTAAACTTACACACACAAATCAGATAATCGCAAAATTTTCTAAGGAATTATGACTATGAAGAAAATAGACAATTTCACTATCGGAATCCAGGGTACAACTTCAAGTGAACATCCTTTAATAAAGGAAAGGCGCATGCTACGAGCAAATAAGATTTTAGAACAACAAAGACAACTCCAATATAAAACGAAGAACGATGATAACACACATTGAAAAACAAGGAGTTCACTGCGTACTGCATCAGACGCTGAACGGCTTTATGCTGAAGACCAGCTTCAATCCTTTTGAGAATATGAAGTTCCTTGAGGCGATGGATAAGCATTTCCACGTCACAGGTGTCGAGAATACTCTTGAGAACGGTGTCAATGCCGTTGTGTTCAACACCCGGGAGTATAAGACTGAGAACATCTTGGAAGCCATCCAGAATGTTCTTGAGGAGACTGTTTTTAATTGAAGTTTTGTCTTTTGTACAAAGGTCTGCAAAATAGACCTTTGTACGCCAAAACACTTATATTATGATTGATGATAAAAGCATAGAGCAGGTTCTTGCTCGAGCGGACATTGTGGATGTTATTGAGAGCTGTGGTGTACAGCTCAAGAAGAAAGGCGCACACTATGAGTGCTGCTGTCCTTTCCATTCGGAGAAAACTCCGTCGTTTATCGTGGATCCGCGCAAACAAACGTGGTTTTGTTATGGCGCGTGCCAGGAGGGAGGTAACTCCATCAGGTTCCTGATGAGATACAAAGCCCTCTCGTTCCCCGACGCTGTTGCCGAACTTGCCAAGACATACAACATCGATATCCAAAGCGAACAGCGCACCCTGACTCCGCAGGAACTGCAGGAGCAGGCAAAGAAGGATTCGATGCTCGCCATTAACGAAATGGCCGTACAGTATTATGTCGGCAATATGGCTCTCTCATATCCCGAGAACACTGCAGCCAGAGTCTATGCAACAAAGCGATGGAATAAAGAGTTCTGCCAGCTCATAGGCATAGGATATGCCGGGAAAGAGTGGGACGGCCTGTACAAGTACGCGCAGAGCAAAGGCTATTCGACCGACCTCATGGTGGAGATGGGATTGTTGAAGCGCAGTTCAAAAGGCTCGCTGTACGACTTTTTCCGTGACCGCATAATGATACCTATCCGCGACAAGTTTTCGCGTGTGATAGGCTTTACAGCCCGCAATCTGGGCGAGGACGGGCCGAAATACCTCAACAGTTCAGCTTCGGCCATTTATGACAAAGAGAACTCTATCTTTGGCATAAACCTCGCCCTGCGCCAAGGAACAAAAGAGGAGACCTTCTATCTTGTCGAGGGTGCGCCTGATGTTCTGCGCCTGCAGTGCATAGGTGTTGCCAATGCTGTTGCTCCGCTTGGTTCTGCCTGGACTAAAGCACAACTGCAGCAACTCAAGAAGTATGCTTCGACTCTATGCTTTATACCTGATATCGATGTGCCGCAGGCCGGCGAACCTTATGGTACCGGAATTAAATCCGTACTCAAACACGGTGCGCAGGCGCTCTCTATGGGCTTCAAGGTGAGCGTTATCCACCTTAACAGGACATTCCAGGGAGAGAACGAGGAGGACATCGACGTGCCTTTGGTAAAGGCCGACCCCGACAGTTTTATAACAGACAAAGCAAAATGGCAAAGCCTGTTACAGAAGAAACAGGACTTTATATTGTGGTATGTTCGCCAGCGCTGGAACCCAAAGGCGACTACCGAAGAACGCAAAGAGGTCATTGATGAAGCAGCCAAGTTTATTGCTCTCATCGATGACGGAGTGCTTGAGAAAATGTATCTCAAGCAGCTCAAGAACTTTGCACCCCAGGATATATGGAGTACCGCAATCAACGGTGCCAAGAAAGCCACACGAGAGCAGGCCAAGAAAAAGGGCAAGACCCTTGACAAAGAGCTGCTCGACAAGTACGGCTTTTACGAAGAGAATAACTGCTATTTTTCAGTCTCCAACCAAGGAGACTATCAATGGAGCAACTTTGTGATGGAACCGATGTTCCACATCAAGGATGCCCTTTCACCTAAACGACTATACAAGATACGCAATATCAACCGCCAGGAGGAGATTATTGAACTCAAGCAGGAAGACCTTGTTTCACTCGCCAAGTTCAAACAAAAGATCGAGGGACTCGGCAACTACATTTGGCTGGCCAAAGAGGAACAGCTTACAAAGCTGAAGATGTTCCTCTATGAACAGACAGAGACTGCACTCGAGATTGTGCAGTTAGGATGGCAAAAGCAGGGCTTCTTTGCATACGGCAACGGAATATATGCCGACAAAAAGTGGTACACCACAGATGAATACGGTATCGTTCGCCTCGATGACGAGCGAAACTTCTACCTCCCGGCATTTTCGAGAATATACCAGGACGAGCAGAAACTCTTCCAGTTTGAGCGAAAGTTCGTTCACCTTGGCTATTCGGCCGTTTCACTTCTGGACATCACAAAGAAACTTGTTGCCGTGTTTGGTGACAATGCCAAAATAGGTATAGGCTTCCTCTTGGCAGCACTATTCCGCGATATCGTGACATCACACGCGCAATTCCCCATATTGAACCTCTTCGGTCCAAAAGGTTCTGGTAAGACCGAACTCGGTACCACGCTGATGTCGTTCTTTGTCATCGAGAACAAACCACCCAACTTGCACAGCTCGTCAAAGGCCTCACTGGGCGATACCGTAGCACAGTGCGCGAATGCCCTGGTACATCTTGACGAGTACCGCAATGACCTTGAGCTTGAGAAGCGCGAGTTCCTCAAAGCTATCTGGGACGGAACAGGTCGCACCCGTATGAATATGGACCGCGATAAAAAGCGCGAGACAACCGCCGTTGACTGCGGTGTCATCGTATCCGGACAAGAGATGGCGACGGCCGACATTGCCCTGTTCAGCCGTATGATATTCCTGACCTTCGACACAAGCGAGTTTACCGCCGAGGCAAAGCGCAAGTTCAATGAACTGATGGAGGAGCGCAAGAAAGGTCTTTCACATCTTGCCCTGCAGATTCTCTCGCACCGCAAGAAATTCGAGGCAGAATTTGCCGGCAATTTCAAGAGCGCGTTCAGCGATATTACCGAACGACTGGAACAAGCGCGCATAGAGGACCGCATCCTCCGCAACTGGGTTGTACCCTTGGCCGCATTCCGCACACTGTCGGGTGTGCTTGAACTTCCGTTCACATACCAGGAACTCCTCAAGATTACTATCGAGGGTATCGTGCGCCAAAACAGCGAGTGCAAGAGCAACAACGAGCTGGGCAAGTTCTGGGACTTGGTGGCCTACTTGCGACAGAACGGCGACATATACAACGAGGGAGACTACCGCATTGTATATGTGAACGAGTTCTCTTGCAACACTCCTGCAGTAAAGCTGCAGTTCAAGGAACAAAAGCGCATACTGCTGTTGCGTAAGAGCCGTATCTTCCAGCTCTATAAAAAGGAGGCGCGAGCCGTCGGCGAGACATCATTGCCGGAAGGATCGCTCAAGTTCTATCTTGAGAAGAGTCCTGAGTATATCGGCACAAAGAACAGTGTCCGCTTCAAGAACGTCAGCAAAGGCTACTTTGATGTCGTTACCCAAAAGGACGAGAACGGCCGTGAGGTCACAACCTACAAGCAGAGCGTTGATATGGCAATGGCCTTCGACTACGATATGCTTTCAACACACTATAACATCAATCTCGAGGTGTCCAACACCACCGAGCCTGATGAGTTCAGCAAATAACACCACATAATCATCATAATTTTAATTCAACATTTCCCCCTGGCTGCTGTGAAGCCCCCAGGGTTTTCAAAAAAGTACAATTTATGACTGCAAAAGAAATAAGAGAGATTTTGGCCAATGTTCCAGACAGTGCAACAGTTTTTATACGAACATCATACCCTGTTTTTTTTATGAGTACTGCCCAATGTGAGTATGATGAAGAAAAGAACTTTGTTTTATTAAGCTAAAGTTTACTGACTATGAAAGGCATAATGAGAGACTATTACCGAATTTATTTCGTGGCATTCATAGCTGCTATGCTTGCCTATTGTTTTGACTGGATTGACAAAGTTGAGTTATTGCTTTCCGTGATATTTCTTGTCGTGTGTTATATATACCTTATCTTATGTCAAATAAAGTCGATTTTAGAGGAAAAATCAAAAAAGTAACAAAAAAGTTACTCAAATATTTGCATAATAGTAACGAATGTGTTACCTTTGTTGGCGTAAAGATTGAGATCATTGAAGTTATGAAAACAAGTGAATTGACCGCAGCACTGCTCAATGCAGGTTGCTACATTCTCCGCAATGGCTCAAGGCACGATATCTGGTTCAGTCCGATAACGAACTGCAAATTTCCGGTACCGCGTCACGGAGCAAAGGAAATACCGAAAGGTACGGAGAAGAGTATTAAGAAGCAGGCAGGGATTTAATCCCTCCTGCTCTTAAAAAAAACTTGTGATTGTGATTTCTTTGTGTCTCAATCTTTGTTTATGATTATAGTATTATCAAATATTTGTTCATATGAAAAAGGTTACTGTTATTATCGAGGTTGCCAAAGACGGCGGTTTCAGCTGTTATATGGCAGATGATATCGAGGGCTTCGGCCTGATGGGCTACGGTGATACAGCCGAAGAGTCCAAGAACGACCTTCTTGTAGCCTATGAGGAAATAAAGGAACTCAACAAGGAGGAAGGCAAGGAAACGCCTGCACTTGAGTTCAGTTTCAAATACGATATCGCATCATTCTTTGACTATTACAAAATGCTTAATGTGACCGAGGTGGCCCGCCGTGTGGGTATCAATCCTTCACTTATGCGCCGTTACCGTTCCGGTATCTCGCACGCATCACAGAAGCAATATGACAAGCTCAGAGACTACATTCATAGATTAGGCGCAGAGCTTTCTGCGGCTCAATTCTAAAAACTCAATCTTTACACCGCCCCTCAGCATTTATGTTGAGGGGTTTTTGTTTTCTTTGCCTTTTATTAAATATCATATTTTTTATGATATATTTTATGATATTTGTATCTTTACAACCACACACAAACGACAAAGGCTATGAGGATACCGAAAAACTTTACAGCCATCGACTTTGAGACGATGACAGCAGAAGCCACAAGCGCGTGCGCTGTAGGCTTGGTACAAGTAAACAACGGAGTGATAATGCAAGAGTATTACACCCTTATAAAACCTATTCCTGATGATAGAGAACATAGAAACGAGTTCGTGCACGGCATCACGCCGGCAATGGTGGAGAACGCTCCGAACTTCAAAAAAGTATTTCCTATCATTGCAGAACTGATAGGAGACAACACCATTGTTTGCCACAACAGAGGTGCAGATATTCCAATACTCGAAAGCTGTATGAAACACTATGCCCTGAGCGGTATCGATACAGATAAGAGCCTGTGCACTTACGAGCTTACAGGCAAGTCTCTTGTTGATGCTTGCGAGGAGCACAATATCAACACGGGCTGTCATCACAACGCTCTCGACGATGCACGCGCCTGTGCAAATGTGCTGCTTGCTTGTTCAGGCAAGATATTCGCAGATGTTTTTGTGATGGACAAGAAGAACCTCGCTGATAAAATGTTTTCTTCAAAGGTTAAACGAGAACTGCTCGACCCATTGGCCGACTGCGATGTAGATATCAAGGATACAGTATTCTTCCATTCAAATCTTGTTATTACCGGCACATTCGATGCCTACCCGGACAGGAACGCACTTGCCGCGCGCCTTCAGTCATTAGGCGCAGACATCAATACATCGATATCGGGCAAGACAACAGTCGTTGTTATGGGGCAAGGTGCCGGGCCATCAAAGATTAAGAAGATAGAAGACTGGATAGCCAAAGGGCACGACATCAAGATAATTCGCGAACGGGAGCTTATAGAAATCCTCGAAAACAACTAGTCCACAAATCAGCGAGATTTTTTCTCGCTGATTTTTTGTTTATTCAAATCTTTGCACTACATTTGTAGTGCTCAAAAACATTACATAACATATTATTCTGGAGGGTGGCAGATGCCCACGAAAAGGGTATTTTTTATGCCCAGAGCTTTGCTCGTACACGAATATTATATACAGCCTTCGGCTGCCTCTCCCGAAATCTTCCCATCACTCCAATGTGTTGTGTAGGTTTTTGAGCAACGGGAGATGGCAGCCGTTCTTTTTCTGCCTATATGCTCAAAAACCTACACAATGAAAACAATTTCAATTCCGGCACCATCGGCCACCATCGGCAAGGTGCACACAAAAAAGCCGGTAGCGACTCTGCACCGCAGTAATCTGTTACATTTTATCGTTGAATACGGCCTTGGTCTGTTCCTCTCGGCAAGCCTCGCACTGTGCGGAGCATTGCTCTTCGTGTTCGGTCTGTTCCTGGCAAGCGGTTGGAGTATTGTCCTCGGCATTGGTGCAGGCTACATCAGCTATCTGCTCTTTACCAACAAGGACTACGATGAACATTCAATCAAGGAGGCTCTCGAAGCTCTCGCAACAGGAAAGGAGGTTGGCAAATGAAAATTAGACTCATAGAGAAGGTAACGACCTTCCCGAACATCAACAAAAAAGCAGAGGAACTGTCGCGGTTCTGTAGCCGTTACGAGGGTTGCCTGTTGGCAAAAGAGGACGATTACAACGACTTCCGCAAACTTATCAAGACTGCGGTTGAGCTGACCAACCAGCGTTATCCAAGGACAAAACCATTTGAGGTTTATAATGACGGCAGCAAGGCCGATTACATATACATCTGCGTGAAAGGGAACTCCGACCAGAGCGTTGTGAGAATGTTTTTCTCAACCGTCAAAGGTGCTTACCATAAGCAGCAAAATGCACCCATAGAGTCAATCTCATACGCACTTAAAGAAGAGGAGGTAACACTATGATGGAGAAGGAATACCTACAGAAGATAGCAGAACTGCGTCAGGAAGGAGACGAGACACTCTCGCCATTGCTCGACTATCTGGAACAGTACAGGCCGGGGGATGCAAGGGGGTTGATAGACTCTGAGTCGATACGTTGCACGCTCGATGGAGTTGTTGACCTGGAACTCAATACCATAACAACCGTAATGGTGAAGCTCGGTTACAAGGTGGTGTATAACGAGGTGGCAGAGGATTACGGCTGGAATATGGAAAAGGTAAAAGGGGATAAAGTCCGGGAATGAGCCGGAGTTGAACTGTTTGTAGCACCGGTGTACGCATCTGTAACTTTCGCACTCGAGCCGTAAGGCATAAACGAAGGGAAGAGCCTTCGCTATAATCGTAGTCGCACTGGTGTCGCTTTTTGGAATCTGGGAACTCACCCCCTTCAGGTGTCGGGGGAAACAAAAACCTCCGACACTTTTTTATTTCAACAACTTAACTTATCTTTGAGGTATGATACAATTCGCTTTTATATTCGCTCCAGGACACGGCATCTATTGGCTGATAGGTGTGTTGCTTGTCATCATTATATATAAATGGAAGGCAATACTTTTAGGCTTGTTAAACCTTCTGCTAATACCTTTGATATTTCCTTTTGCTCTTATTTACGCTATATTTGATTGGGAACCAAAGTTTGTGAAGAGGTGGGAAAAAGAGATTGAGGAGTATCATAAGAAACATCCTAAACAATGAGATAGGACCGGAACAGTGATGTTTCGGTCTTTTTAGTATCCCTTTTATTGCTATTTATTTGTAGGGTAAATAATACCCTACTATGGCAACTATTAGAGATGTAGCAGAAGTTCTCATCAAGATTGATGACAAGGAAGCCCAGAGCAAACTCCCGGCTCTTGAAAAGAAAGCAGATGACCTTAAAAGAAAATTTGAGGAGTGTACCTTAAACGATGACCAGAAAGGCCTCAAGGAGGCAGAGAAAGGCCTTCGCAAGGTTTACCGGGAAATGGACAACCTGCAGAAGAGAACAATGGATGTCGACAGTGCAATGGCGCACCTCTCAACGGCGACACCTAAAGAACTCAAGCGTGTTCTTGAGCAGATTAACAGAGAACTCAATTCCGGTGCAATCAAGCGCGGTACAAAGGAGTGGAACGAGTACAACGATAAACTCAAGCAGGTAAAGGCGGAGCTGAAGAAGATTGCCGATGAGCAGAAGGTTGTAACTGACTCCGGGCTATCAATGAAGGATATGCTCGACATCGGCGGTGATCTCTCTATGATTTTCGGTTCTTTCATTGACATGAAGGACACTGTCGCTGACTTCATGCGCGACAATGTAAACAGTTACATTGAACTTGACGCAGAGATGGCCAATGTACAGAAATTCACTGGAATGGCGCGTGAAGGTGTTGAGGAACTCAACGAAGAGTTCAAGGAAATTGATACACGCACATCTATTGTTGAACTGAACAAGTTGGCCGAAGAAGCCGGGCGACTGGGAAAGACCTCTAAAGAGGACGTGCTTGGCTTTGTGAAAGCCGCAGACATCATCAATGTTGCACTTGATGACCTGGGCGAGGGCGCAACACTTGAGATATCCAAACTCACAAACATATTCGGAGATGAAAAGGCACTTGGTACTGAGCGTTCTATGCTTGCAGTGGGTTCTGTTATCAATGAACTCTCACAAAACTGCACAGCTGCTGCACCTTACTTGGCCAACTTTACCAAGCGCCTTGCCGGTGTAGGTTCTCAGGCTGAAATGACCATACCGCAGATTATGGGCTTTGCCGCAGTTCTCGACTCGCAAGGCCAGGCAGTGGAGATGTCGGCCACTGCTGTATCGCAGCTCATCACAAAGATGTTCCAGGACCCGGCAAAGATTGCAAAGGCCGTCGGTATGGACGTGAAGGAGTTTACCAACCTTGTAAAGACCGATACCAATGCCGCATTGCTTACCTTGCTTGAGAGGCTCAACTCTATGGGCAATATGGATGTTCTTTCACCTATTTTCAAGGAGATGGGCACCGATGGAGCACGAGCTTCGGCTGTGCTTGCATCGTTGGCCGGCAATATCGATATGGTGAAACAGCAACAGGAGGTTGCAACACAGGCCTACAATGAGGCAACATCGGTTGTCAAGGAGTTTACCGTGCAGAACGAGACCGAGGAGGCAAAACTTGAGAAGAAACGCAAGAAACTTGAGGAGGTAAAGGTTGCCCTCGGCGAGAAACTTCTGCCCGTTATGGGTAGCTTCACATCGACAGGAACGATGATGATAAAGACACTCAATGCCCTGATTGATCTTTTCAAAGATTATGGAGTGACCATAGTCTCAACAGGTTCTGCGGTTCTTGCATATACAGCATATGTAAAAGCCAAAAATTTTATAACAGAAAGAGAGATTACTCTTGAAAAAGCAAAGATTTTTATAAAAGAAAAATCATTTGCTCTATTGAAGAAGATAGGTAATTTTATGAAGAGTAATCCGTGGGGTATTGCCATTGTGGCCATCACTGCTGTTATAGGTCTTTTGGTGGACTACAACAGACGTTTGAACAGGGTTTCTGCGGGTGAGAGAGCACTCGGTAAGATAAGAGAAGAGGCCAACAAAAAAGCTGCTGAGGAAGAGGCAAGATTGAAGGCTCTTGTAAAGACTGCCGAAGATGAAAATGCTTCGTTGGAAAGCAGAAAGAAAGCCATCGATGCGCTCAATCAGATTATTCCCGGATACAATGCCCAGCTTGATGAGACAACAGGCCAGTACACTGCCAATGCCGATGCCTTGACAAGATACAATAATGCTCTGAAGAAGAAGTATGAACTTGAGGGCGCAAAGGATATGCTTGCCGAGATGGGTGGCGAGAAAGCGCGTTTGAATATCGAGAAGGCGGAGATTGAAGCCGAGATTGAGAGGCTCAAGGAACAGCAAAGAAATATTGAGTCTGCAAGCACTTCTACGCAGGCATACGGCACTGCAGGTATGACAATGGGGCAATATAGTGGAGCTTCCATTGCTCCCTTGTTGGCCTCAAAGAAAGGTGAACTTGAAGACATAAACCAGGAACTTGATGACATCGCCAAAAAGGAGGCTGTGATATTCGGAGCTTACGGCGAGGACTTGAGTAATTCATTTGCCGATGATGTCAAGACCAACAATAAGGGTGGGGGTGGCTCCGGAGGGGCACCTAAGACTGAGGACAAATTGAAGGAGGAGATAAAGCAGGCTGAGAGGGCTGCCAAAGAGAAGTGGGTGCTACAGCGTGCCATCGAGGATGCGGCATACTCGCGTGGAGAGATTTCATACCAGGAACACGTCGCACGTCTCCAACAGGCAGAACAGCAGTATCTCACGGACTGCAAGGCTGCTTATGAACAGCGTAATATGACCGAGGAGGATGGGTATTTCCAGCTGCTTGACAAGGAGAGGCAACTCCTTGACAAGAACAATAAGGAACTGCTCAATTTATCGCTCGAAGACCTGGAACGTCAACAGCAGGCTGAACGGAGTCAGGTGCTCAGTGATTGCTACAACACGAATAGTGTCCTGTTCGGTAATGAGAAAGTTCGCAATCAACGTCTCTTTGAGATAAACATTGAATACCTGCGCAGGAAAGCAGAACTTTACCGCCAGGCTGCAATGTCCAAGGAGGCGCACCAGATTGAACAGCAGATAGCACAGGCCGAGACTGATGAAGCTATGCGCAAGCAACAGGAGTATGCAGATAAACTTCAGCAATGGCGAAAGGAGTATTCGGGAACATCGGCCAAGATACAGATGAACGCGGAACTTGCTGTTCTCGATGAGATGCACAAAGCGGGGCTTGTCAAAGAGGAGGAGTATCAACAACTACGCAAGGCCATTCAGCAGAAATATGCAATGGGTGGCAAGTTCTCTGATGGCGGATATGGTGATATGCTCACCAATATGTATTCTGCCTTGGATGGACTTGTAAACGGCACCACAGACAAGACTGTCTCCAGCATGGAGAAGATTGGCGCGGTGGCGCAATCGACCTGGGCAATCGCCGGCGCTGCACTGGAGCAGTACTTTGCATATTCACAGGCTTGCTGTGATGTTGAGGTGGCCGAGATTGAGGCGAAATATGACAAGGAGATAGCTGCTGCAGGAAAGAACCAAAAGAGGGTTGCACAGCTGGAGGAGCAGAAGGAAAAGGATATTGCCAAAGTCAAGAGCAAATACAACAAGCAGGCAATGACAATAGAGATGGCTCAGGCTGTGGCACAGACGGCAATGGCTGCCATCAATGCCTATGCTTCAGCAGCTGCTGTTCCTGTTGTCGGATATATACTCGCACCTATAGCTGCAGCTATGGCTGTGGCTGCCGGCGCACTGCAGATTGCGACAATTAAGAAGCAACACCAGGCACAGCAGAAAGGTTACTATGGCGGTGGTTTTACGCGCCGTTCCTTGAATGATCGAGAGGAAGCAGGTGTTGTTCACACCAACGAGTTCGTGGCCAATGCCCGGGCGACAGGCAACAGTGAACTGATGCCGTTTTTTAACCTGCTCGATTATGCGCAACGGAACAACACCGTTGGCTCTTTGACTCGCGATGATGTCATTGGCTCGATGGGCACAGGTGCTGTTGCCAGGGCAACAGCTACATCGGCCGGCGAAGCTCAACGAAACTCCGCAGAACTGCTCAATGTGGCCGTCTCGGTAGGTAGGACCGGCGAGACTCTTAAAAGGCTCAACGAGCGCCTTGAGAACGGCATAGAGGCCTTTATGGTGATGGATGGTGAACGTGGCTTTGACAGGGCTTATTCGGAATATAATAAACTTAAAAATCGCACGAAACGATGATACAGTTGTTCTTGAATGAACAGGAGGTTCATATACAAACGAACTCCTCAATAAAGTTGATAAAAGAAAATCCGCTTTTTACGAAAAGTAGTTCATCAACATTTACTATTAGCATACCAATGACGGTACCACAAAATGTAAAGGTTCTTGGACACTTGAACAGAATAGATCTTTCACAGTCTACTATTACTTTTACTGCAAAGCTGATTGTCGACAATAAGACTTGGATAACAGGCGAGGCTGTTATAACAGAGATTACAAAAGAACTTGTCAAGTTGCAGATTCTTGCAGGAACTTCCTTGATGAATTTTCACAACAAGACTGAAACTATATATATAGATGAATTGGATCTCGGTATTTGGCCGGTATCATACATCGGTGATTCTGTGAAATCTACTTATGGTATGTTTTATACAATTTGGAGTGAATATGTTAGGCTTAAAAAACTATATAATATAAGAACTGCGCAGGAATACTTATTCAATTCATTATTTGGCAACAATGATTGGGTCGCTTTTCCTATATACAATGAAACGTCTGAAATAATGTGTAATGATTGGATTTTTAGGCATGTTGTTGATGAGGAAGAATCTGATAGGGATAATGTTGCATTAGAACCAAGATATAGTATTAACAAGCAATATTCAGAACAAGGGTATCCGCAAGTCAGGTTTTCTATACAACCTTATTTGATAACAATGATTAAGAAGGTTTTCAGGACATTAGGATATTCGATTGATGTTTCATCGTTAGAAAATGATAAGTTGTTCTCTAAAATATTTATAGCTTGTGCTAATGAAGAGATTAATTGTAATTCCTCATTACCGCATTGGACTGTTTCTGAATTTATAGAACAACTTGAGAACTTTTACGGACTTATTTTTACAGTTGATGAAACTGATAACAAATTGTCGCTTGCAACAAGAAGTGATTTCTGCAACTGCGGTGTATATGAAATAAATGACGTTTTAGATGAGTTTACGGTGTCTTGTGAAAAAGAAGATGCTGTGACTTTCTCTGATAAAAATATCGGTTATGAAGATGTAGACCCTTTTACAAGGATTGACATATCGATATTGCAACATGCACATCATAAATATTATAATACGCTACAGGATTTTCTTAATGACCGGGAGACATTAGGCGGGCAAGCGTATTATGATAATTTCAAAGGATATATAATACATATAGAGGATTCTAAAGAAAGCTTTATTGTTACTGCACCGGATGCAGAGAATGCAGATTCGCCTTGGTTTAGAAGAGTAGATTTTTTCAAAAATAGAGGTGCAACAGATAGTGATGTAAATCTGAAAATAGTTCCTGTAAAATGTAATTATGAATATCAAGTTGATTCATATATAAATGGTAACATCTGGGATGGCTTATTTGGCTATACAGATGAAAGAAGTATCGCTTTTTTCAAAGGTGGTGCGTATCGAATGGCTAAAACAGATATTCCATTAAGAGCATGGACGGAACCGATAAATACTGCAACAAATAATATTTATATTACAGATATTGTTGCTGCAATCAATGGTGAAGAGGATATAACAGAGTATGACAAAGATGATTTGATGAGAGTGGCCATCAATGCGAATGCCTGCTCCAAATTAAAAGGAATGACATTGAATAAAAGTTATAGAACTATTTATCGTTTTTTTCCAAAGCCTATTACATATTCTTGGGAAAAAGAGTATGAATATGACTATGACTATCAAGACAAAAAAAATACCGAAATATATGGTTTGAATCTTTGTGATGGTATACCAACAACCTCTATAGCATCAGAGGTTTTCGGTAAAGGCCCGAAGATTGAAGCATATAAGAAGTATTGTATAAGATTTATCACGGATAAAATTCTTAATCCAAACTATCGCTTTATCATACATAAGCAGGTATATCTTTGCGAAAAATTAGAGTATACAACAAAGGATGATAGTATGGATAAGATTGTAACCGGATATTTCTACCGTTTAGAGGAATAGGCAAGACAATTTATTTTGCGTTGTAAGGGTGCTGGAGACGGCACCCTTTTGTTTTATGCAGTTTCGTGTAAAAACGCGGATTTTTCGGGCAAAAATCTATTCTACACATTCTACATATTCTACAATGTTAATAATAAATAAGTTAAGTTGTAGAAATAGCGCTACAATGGTTCTACAACATTCTACAAAATTTACTACAACTACTATTTATCTACAAAAAGGGTGTTTTTTCTACAATGTAGAAAATTTTGATATTTGTTAAAATGTTGTATATCAGTGTTTTAATGCTGTTGTAGAACTTGTAGAAAATGTAGAAGTCTGAATATATCTGTCAATTTTGACGGATACATTGGTAAATCAGTCATTTTTGACGTACTTTTGTGTAAATTATTAAATACCTATGAGTCAATTCTGTATCTATGTCAAACTGAAGCCTTACCTTGCTGAATGGCTTGTCAATTCTCTTGGGGAACCTGTGCGTTTTCCCGACAACAGCAATGAGAATGCTGTTATCAGGACCTTTATTCGCCAACTACCACCGGGAACAGTTCCCGAAGTAAAGGAGGAGGGCGATATCGCTATTGCAATTCCTGACTCCAGAGCGAAACCGCCTATGCGCTACAACTATATGGGTGAGCGTGGCAAGAAGGCTTTGAAGGAGACTATCGAAGATCTGTTCATTCAGAACCTCTGGACGGAGATGGGCCATCTTGCGTTGGCCAGCACAGGCAAAGGAGTAAACTCGCACATCGCGGCATGGTGCGAAATGCACGGCATTTCTCTTGATCACGTGGAGACTGTGAGACAAAAGTATTTCCGGCTGCGTAAAGCCTATACGGAAAACAATATTGAATTGAGAAATTTTTCGCGAGAAAAAAAATGATTGTTTGCCGTTTTTTTCCGACTTGCGTACTGGTGCGTACTGGTACGTACTGATGCGTACTGATGCGTACTAATGCGAACTAAATATTTATATTATGCTTCCACTTCTTAATCACATCAAAAAAGTTGAGTTCATTGAAGCTCGTTTCTTGAAGGATTGCACTGTTATCAACGGTGTCGGTTTCTTGTTGAATGGATGGCGAAACTGGCAGGAATTACCTACCGTCGGCCTGTCATCGGCAACTGTTTCTACGAAGATAGTGAAAAAGAACACTATCTACACGGTTAAGCTCACAGCTACACTCAAGGAGAAATTCGAGCCACTGAACAGACATTTGTGCTATAGACTGACGACCGTTAGCGGTGGCCAGTTCATTCTCGGAACATTTGACAAGCCTTATGTGATATCAACCGTTACGGATAATTATCCGGGAACGGTTACAGAAAAAGCAGGGACAACTCTCACAGCCGAATACTCGAATATATTCGGTTTACTCGCCATTTTGGATTAGTTGAACGGTTTTTGGTCTTTTTAATAGAGGGAATGTATGTTTTTATTTGCGTAAAATATTATGCAAATGGACTATCAACTTATTCTTGACTATGTAATCGGGTACGGAAATTGTACCAAGTCTTATGTCCGTGATGTTCTTGCCAAACATAAGGGTAAGCCGGTAAATGTGCTTATCTCATCGTATGGTGGTTTGCTGAGCGACGGACTTGACATTATGCAACAGTTCCGCGACCATGGAGACGTTACTGTGTATATTTCGGGCTTTACAGCATCGGCTGCAACAGTGGCTGCTATGGGTGCCAAAAAGGTCGTAATGGGCAAATATTCAATGTTCCTTATACACAAGTGCTCAAACTACATTGATGCCTGGGGCAGTTACAATGCCGACCAGCTTCAGCAATTGATTGATGAACTGGTGGCCAACAAGGAACAGAACGACAAGATTGATGTTGTACTTGCGAACCTTTATGCCGACAAGTGCAAAAAGAGTGTAGAGGATATGAAGACTATCCTTCAGGAGGGCAAATGGCTCAATGCTGAAGAGGCAAAGAACATAGGCTTCATCGATGAGATTTCTTCTTTTGACGAGAAGATAAATCTTACAGGAAATGAGCGCCGACGTATCATAAATCTGGGCTTGCCGACTGAAGGACTCCCTGCAGAGGACAATCCTTCATGGTTCAATGCGCTTTTTGAGAGACTCAAGGCTTTCAGTAAAGCCGGCTTACCTGACAATGGCGAAAAACTAAATAATTCCACAACAATGAAGAAAAAGTTCAATTCCCTCGGCAAGGTCCTCAACAAGGAGGAATTTGCCACCGCCGATGACGGCGCAGTTACAATGACTGGTGAGGAGATGCAGGCTGTCGAGGATCGTCTTGCCTCGCTTGAGAACGACATCAACGAAAGGGATACTACCATCGCGCAGCGTGATGAGCGTATTACTGAGCTTGAGTCGCAGATTGAGAACCTGCAGAAACAACCCGGCGATGAGACAACAGACGTGCTTCCTGTAGAGGATTCTCTTAAGGTGGCAGAGGCAAGTAAAGAAATGTACAACGCAATTAAAGACATTTAACTATGGCTGAGAATCATTCTGCTCCAGTTCAGATTACGCCCGATGAGTTGGCGAAATCTGCACGCAAGTTCCGCTCGGAACTGCTTATGATGCCTGTTCACTCGATGAATGAGACATTGGTACATATGAAACCTCGTTACGGTATCCGCTATGCTGAGACTGTCGGCGAGCTTTCAGGTGACCTTGAGATGGGTCCTTTCTCTGAAACAAGAGAGGATAATGAGAAGGTTAATATCAAGGGTAGAACTCTTTATACCTACCTCGGTTCGGTTGTAAAGAACTTCTCTCCTAACAGTGTTGTAGGCTCTATTTATGACTCTGCACAGACCAAGGGCGAGGCTCTCACACGTGCTGAAATCGTAAAACGTGTGGTGTCTTACCTCTCTGCCAAGATAGGTAACAACCTTAACGCTGTTATCTGGAATGCAAAACGCAATGCCGACGGTACAACCTCAAAGGATCTGTTCGACGGCTTTGACACCATTGCTGCCCAGGAGATTACTGATGGCAATATCTCTGTTGCCAAGAAGAATCTCTATGAGTTTGCAGAGCCTATCAGTGCAGACAATGCTCTTGACCAGCTCAAGAAATTCTGCCGTGCAGCTTTGCCTAAACTCCGTGACCGCAAGAACCTCAAGCTCTATGTGTCGCAGGACATCTACGACGCTTACGTAGACGATTACCAGGCTACTGTCGGTGCTATCGTCTACAACAAGTCTTTTGACAAGTTGTACGTTGAGGGCTTCCCAAATATTGAGCTCGTTGTTCTGGCCAACAAGACCGACTCTCCTTTCATTCAGTTGACTACAGCAAACAATATGCTTGTAGGTTTCAACCAGCGTGGCGAGGAGGAGCATTTGTCTGTTGAGAAGTACAAGAGCTTTGTGCTTACTTTCGAGGCTACAATGTTTATGGGTTGCCAGTATGAGAGCATTTCACCTGAGGTGCTGCTTGTTGGTAAACTCGCATCTTAAGAAAGGAGGTAAATATGGCTACTAAATGTAATTCTAAAATATATTCATCGCTTCGTTTCTGCGGTGGCAAGACTGTGCTTCCCGGTATCAAGAAGTCCGTTTATTTCATCTCAGCTGATGATATTGTAACGTGGCCAAAACTGCCGAACATCGAAGATGCTGCAAGTATGGCCGACATTGCTGTACTTGTGGGTGATTTCGGCCTTGCTGCAGATGCTAAATGGAAACGTATGGATGTGCTTACAACTGACTCCGACATATCTTCTGAGTCACAGGGTGATGCTCCATCGAAGACCTTCATCAACAAGTGTAACTTGAAACACGCTGGCCGTAACGAAGAAGCTACCGGCTTCTGTCGTATGGCTAACAGCGACAATCTTGTTTATCTTGTTGAACAGCGTGATGGCGGTATCCGTGTTATCGGTAACAATATGTTCGAGACAAACACTAAACCTTCACAGGCTTCAGGAGCCAAGGAGACAGACACCAGTGGCACAACCATCGCTATCGAGGTTACTGACCTTTGCCCGGCTCCTTTCTACAAAGGAAAGATTGAGACCGAGGATGGTGACATCGATGCCTCTACCGGCGAAGCTGCTGAATAATTAAAGTAAAAATCGTTGTGTGTGTGGTCGGCAGTTCTGGCAATTTCTTGTTAGTCCTGCCGACCTTTTGACTTAAATACTATGGACAATAATTTGACTAAACAGATTCAGGAGTGGCTTGACACTCCGGTAAGTGAGAGAAATATTTCTGTCGGCGCAGAAATGCTGCTTAAACTCAACCGTAATCGTATTCTATACCAGAACATCATTCGCCGCGGTGTGAAGATGATGGGCAAGCTTGAATACGAGCTCAAGAAGTATCATCGTATGCGCATAGACAACAAGACTGTTGCCGATGTGGTACGTCTCGAAAAGGAGGTTATGCCCAAAGTGCAGAAGTTTGTTGAGGAAGAGCCTGCCAAGGCTGAACACGCAGGCAAGCGCGAGGATCACGATGAACTCCCCGAGGAGATACAGGCTCTATGGGATGAGAACTTTGAGCAGTATGCCAAAGTGAAAGCTCTCTTTGAGGAGTTGAAGGCGATGGCAAATATGGAGCCTTGCGACCGCTATGAAAAATTGAAGCTCCTGGACGAGGCCGAGAGCAAATATCGCAAGAACTTAGCGGATTACGATGCTTATCTTAAGGAAAAACCTTTTCCTGAAGATAAGGATGATAAGGAAGATAACTTCCCGATGGACCCGGCAGAACTGGCCAAAGAAATCAATAACTCAAGGAAGTATATCTCAAGCAACAAGGATAAACTTGCCGCTTTGATTGAGAAGGACCAGGAAAAGGCCGAGGCTCTGCGTGCCAAGATGCAGGAGCGAGTTGATACAATACAGTCTGCAGGTGTCCCTTTCTCGCCTGACCAGCAGACCGAATTGGAATCTTTGGGCATAATCTTCAAGTGATATGCCTGTAGAGTTGGTAAAGTTCGAGAATAGGCCTTTGCAGGCTTATTTCTCGAACACTACTCAACTTGCCGATGTCATCGCCTCGATTCTGGAACACATCGGCCCGGCAGAGATAGTGATTTCCACATTCTCTACCAGCGAAGAGTTCCTCAGACGGATATTCCGTTACAAACGAGACGGAAAAATTACATCGGCCACTCTCTTTTGTGATTTGAAGGCGGCAAGAAAAACAGTTCATCTTTACAAGTTCATTACGGAACTTTTTGATGCTGTATATCTTGCCGAAAACCATTCAAAGGTGCTTTTGCTTTCAAATAAGAATTATAAAATATCAGTTGTTACCTCGCAGAACCAAACAAGAGGAGACCGCTTTGAGTGCGGTGTCGTTTCATCATCTGCAGAGCTGTTTGATGTACTCGCCAAAGGTTTTGCCTGTATGCAAGAAAAATCATTGCCTATCGATGGACTTCTCGGATAATATAATCAATCAAATTCAGGAACTGGCCGAGGCATTAACCCCGGTGAGTGACATTGCAGCTCTGCTCGATATCGATGAGAACGAATTGCGCGAGGAAATCAACTATGTAAATTCGCCGGTGCGCCGTGCTTACAATAAAGGTAAAGCGAAGACTGCACTGGCTTTGCGTAAGCAGGAACTTGAACTTGCGCGAGTCGGTTCACCTCTCGCAGTCCAGCTTACGGCCACTTATATCAAGGATATGACAATCGATGAGTAACTATGCCACTGCCAGCTATCATAGATACCGCCCGTGAACATTTGTTCAGTGACGTTGCCGATATGACTCTGCACCGTCTGCCTGCAGCTACGCAGACGCACATCCTGCGTCTGCGAGATCTTTATAACTTCTGGCTGCAGCACCCCAAGGCCGCCGACAAGGAAATAGTCCTGAAACTGCAGAACGATTACTGTTTGGCTAAAAGCCAGGCATACACTGACCTCTCTATCCTCAAGACTCTCCTGGGCGAACTGCAGAAGACAACCAAGGATTATCATCGCTTTCGCTTCAATCAGATGATTCAAGAGGCCTACGAGTTGGCCCGAGTTCAGAAGGATGCCAAGGCTATGCAGGCTGCAGCAGCTCAATATGCCAAGTACAATCAGCTGGACAAAGAGGATGCTCTCAACTTCGACTATGAGAAAATAATCGTGCAGACTTTCGTGCCGACAGAAGATCCTTCGGTTGCCGGATTCAAACCTATTCCCAACATCCGTGAGAAGATACGCAGTAAGATTGACTTCTATAGTCAGGACAGTGAGTCTATTGAGGAGATTGAAATAGAAGAGGCTGATTACAATCCCGATGAAATCTTTAATGTGAAAAATGGAGACTCAAAATAAAGTTTTCCTGAACGATATTCAACAGGAGGTTATGTATATCGGCGCAAAGGACACTGTCCTTTGTGCTGGTCGTGCGTTGGGTAAGGGTGTCATTCACGCAATGTATAACTTGCGTAACTTCCAGAGGATGCCCCGGTCGATTACCGGTTTCGTGGTGGCCAACTGCAAACGTGGATTGACAAATACGCTTCCCTCTATGCTGGTGCACTGGGAGAACTGGGGATTCAAGCGCGATATCCATTGGGTTATCGGCAGGAAACCTCCTCGTGCGTGGAAATGGCCGGAGCCTATCTTTCGCCCGGAGAACTATGACAATGTCCTTTCGTTCTATAACGGATCTATCGGTTATCTTATCTCTCAGGACCGTTCGGGTACTTCAAACTCGCAGAGTTATGATGCCCTTGATATTGACGAGGCAAAATTCATTGACTTTGCCCAGCTCAAGGATGAGACATTCCCTGCCAATCGAGGAAACAGGCAATACTTTGGCAAGTGCTGTTTCCATCACGGTATGCTTATAACCTCGGATATGCCTACAACAAAGAAAGGCAGTTGGTTTCTTGACTATTCTACCAAGTGCGACAAGGAATTGATTGATGTCATCAAGGGCATTGTCTTTGAAATATGGAAAGTAAAGAACCGTATTGCTGAACTTCAGCGAAGTGGTAAGCCTGTTCCTGAATATACAAGGCAGTATCTCGGCCAACTGAACCGCGACCTGTGCCGGTTGCGCTCTGTTGCTGTCTATTACCGGGAGGCTTCTACTATCTACAACCTTGCTGTTCTTGGAGAGGCTTTCATTGCCCAGCTCAAGAGAGATTTACCTCCTCTTACTTTCCAGACATCGGTGATGTGTAGGCGCATCGGTCTGTCACGCGATGGCTTCTATAATTCTTTGACCGAGCGTAATTATTATTCTTCAACAGATTTCTCTGTACTTGACAACCTGGAGTATCGTTTTGATGATATACAGAATGCCGGCTATGCTATCGATGCGGATGTTGATAGGTTTGCTCCTATTGCCATCGCGTTTGACTACAATGCCAATATCAACTGGCTCGTTGCCGGGCAAGTGAAAGATGGGAAACTGCGAATCATCAAATCTTTTTTCGTAAAGTATGAGCGTAAGCTCGTGGAACTGGTTGCTGACTTCTGCAACTACTATCGTCATCACAAACGAAAAGAGGTTATCTTCTATTACGACTCTACGGCTCTGGGTAGTAACTATGCTGTGAATGATGAGGATTTCCGTTGGGTAATTGTCAATGCTTTCAAGAAGCAGGGATGGCTGGTGCGAGATACCAACACTTACATCGGTAAGCCTATGCACCACCCAGAGAAGCAGCTACTCATTAACCGAATGTTGTCCGGACGTGCACGACTGCAGATCCTGTTCAACCGCGAGAACAATGAGGACCTGCTCATATCGATACAGACCGCCGGAGTCTATAATGGCCATAAGGATAAACGCGGTGAGAAGCTTGCCGAGACCGAAGAGGATAAACTCGAGAGCAGAACCGACGGCAGTGATGCCTTTGATACATTGGCCATCGGCTGTGAACGATTCCCAATCAGTACATACGATGTCGGTATTACCTCCGTGTTCAAGTAGGTAATCGGCGAATAGGTAGGGCACTCAAATCGAGTGTCCTTTTTTTATGCGCGCATTCGCGCTTACCGCCGTTGTCGCTCGGCATATTCCGCTAAAAATGAAATCGGTAATCGGCGCTCGGGCGGAGGGCGCTGGGGGGTATCCTGACCCTTAACCGCATAAAATGCGGCGGGGCGCTCGCGTAATTGACCGATACTCATTCAATTACGCTCGCGAGGGGCGGAAAAAATCCAAAATTCTCGAATTTTCCCCGTTTTTTCGATAGGTAATTCATTCTTTTTCAAGCGCCTGAAAATGGGGGCGCGCGGCGAAATTCCTTTCATTTTTGACATATTTCTTTCAGATATGCAATATGAACAGAATTTCGCGGTTCCGTACCCTGCTTGTATTTTCTCCGTCTCTTCATCAAGTTTCAAGACCGAATACTGCACGGGTGTTCTTGTTTCTATTGCGATAGCGTTGCTATCTGTTTTTTGCTCTTTTTCTCCCACTTCGCCTTTTAATTAAATCCTTTGTATAGCGACCGTTCTGTGTTTCCCTTTTTAGCTGCAAAGGTACTTTCGCCATCTCGCTAATCAAGGTCAGGCCACCGGTTTCTCTAAAAATCTCCACACTTCTTTTCTCTCAGGTAGTATTTCTCGAATAAAACCTTGCACCACTGCGCTGTCGGACACTTTTAAGCAGCCACAAAAGGCGAAACAAACGGTCGGCGATATACGACGGAAAAATTAAAAAAAAGCTCAGTGTGAGGAGCAAAAAAGTTAAAAGGCTTACACCGGATCTGGCTTCAACCGCCAGATAAATTATTGCAAAGCAAGAGTAAAACACACAACACGCACAACGACTATGAAAGGTTACAAGACATTTACAAAAAAGCAAGGTTTCGAGGTTATAAACAAGTTCTTCAAGGGCG
>JAZNKR010000172.1:0-8640 GCA_045578665.1 Bacteroidaceae bacterium
TTGCGCTCACTAAACCGTGCTTTTTTGTCGGCACAAAAAGAACGTAAACTTTGTTTAAATCAATATAACTACAAACTGCCATTAAATAAATACTGTTTAGCCAAAAACAATTAGTAATTTTTACCAGACACTAATAGTTAAAAGTAGCGTATAAACAAACTATGTAATAAACTACGTAATAAACAATGAGCGACAAGAATTCATTTCCTGTCGCTCAGTGTTATTAAAAGGTTTGTTTTCAAGAGGAGAATTCATTTGAGAATTCCAATCATTTCAAGGTTTCTTTCTCGTGTAGAGAATATCGTTTATGGAGTTTGCCGTATTCGTATTAAGTGAACGGAAGAGCATTGCCGCATCAGGCTTTACAGCATCGAGCCATCGCGCCGTCAATGCCGTAACAATATAGCCCGAAGCAAGTTCGACGAGAACACTCTCATGCGAGTTGTCCCAATTGGAAGGCAACGATAGCAGATATTCTGCACCTGAGTCGGTTACAGACATACGTGCAAATGGTTGCAACAATTGCAACAGTTCGTCGAGCGAAGCAAGCCACAAAGGTTCCATTCTCTGTGCATCGTCTTCGGTGTAGGCAATATTCACACCACCCTCGCTTTTCAGTGCCATGTGTGCGGTGTTGCGGTGCATTCCGTCCACCACTGACATCTTATCAACATTTATTGTCATAGAGCCACAGAGGTTTACGATTCCATCACCTTCACAAGAGTAAATTCACTGCGACAGAGAAGTTTTACATGCTGTCCCGACATTACTCCCAGGAGCGTAATCTCGCACTTCTCGTCGTCCATGCCGAAATCGTCGTGAAAAAGATACTCCTCCACTCCATCTATGCTCACATAGACCTCGACAGGACATGGTCCACTCTTGTGCACACGCACTCTTATATCTCCACCTTTACCGACGATGGGAAGAGTCTCCCATCTGTTGCCGTTCTTTGCAAACGAAACATTTACCACTGACATATTCCTTTGTTATTATAGGTTACAAACTATTTCTCATTATTGCACAATGCCGCCGCAAGACTCTGAAACACATTTGCCGTATCGTGCTTCTCGTAAACATTGCAAAGAAGTGCCGCACACTGGTAGGCTACAGCCTTAATCAGCGAATCGTCTCCACCGGCAATCCCGGTGGATGCATTGTAACGTGCCTCGTAGACAAAAGAATCCACAATCGGAGAGGAGCCTGAGGGATATAGTGCAAGTGTAAGATGCCCTGCCGCATCGACACCCTCTACAGATACAGGAGAGAAATTGCCGGTACGCAAATACTTGTCGCTCTGCAATGCGGCAACGACACTACCTACAGGGTAACTTTTTGTGCAGGGACGCTTCCATGAGTCGAGTTTCAACGAGATGAGCCTTATGTAATCGTCGGGCAACAGCAAGACCACACCACCATCGCCGGCATCAACAACCGGGCAATCGGCAATGGTCTTTGGATTAAGCACCCCCTGCACCTTGTTCATCTGTACAAAAAGCACAGCTTCGGGCAAAAGTGCCGATATATGCCTATCGAGAAGCAGGGTGTCATCTGTAATGAGTGACACACTGTCCTCCTCAGCCTCGTTGAGCAGAGTGCGCACTTTCTTTACAAGTTCACTTTCGGTAATCATAACCAACTCGGGAAAGAGACACCACACTCATCGGCTTTTCTGCGCACTGCCGCCTTGTTCTGCAATTCGGAGAGGGGAATCATATAAGGTTCACCCATAAGCACCGAACGTGCCTGCTGCACATTGGTTACCTCGGCATAGACATCGCCGGTGGTGTCAGGAGTTTCGCTGTCTGCCGTTGTAGCAACATCGGCACAGCACTCTATGCTCTCCACAGCGCCGATGGTTATCTCGCCTTTACGGAACTGTTCGCTGCTCTCAATAGCCTTCTGGTAAAGAGGATTGTCTGTTACGTAGAATGCAGGTGTCATACCTGCCGAATTTATCGAGCCACCACTGAATTCCACTCTAAGCATAGCCTTGCCTACTCTGAAGTAGCAGCTTCTCTCTATCTGTCCTTTAATCTCGTATGTAATTTTCTTTTTCATATTCAAAAAACAATTCAAAAAAACAGCACCGCAGCTCCACATAACCAAGCTATGAACAATCAACCGTTGAGCAGGTATCAAGCGTGGAACTGCGGTGCAGATCAACAATCAGGTAATTTAACTACGCTGCCAGAATCTCACCTGTAAACTCTATCCAGCTGCTGCCGGTATATGTAACCACCGTGCCGGCTGTGAACCACAATGTTGTGCCGTCGCTCTTGTAAACATCGGCTGTGAGGATTACGACATCATTCACTGCAGGTGCATCGGGGAGTTTGTCGGCACTTGTTACGTGTGAAGCACCGGGGATTGCACGCGATGCGGCAGAGGCACCGTTCACCCAGATGTGCGAGTAACCTTTGAGACAGAGACAGTCAATGGTCATCACCACCTCGCGTTTTGCCTCTTCGCCCTCTACATTCTCGCTCTTGCAGTCCTCGTTCTTCATCCAGTAGCGTACAAGACCGTTCTCGTCGATGAGACCGCCACAGTGAGAATAGCCGAGCGCATCGAGTGTGGGATCGTGGACAAGAGAGATGTCGCCGAAGACGGTGTGTATCTTTGAACACTCAATTCCAAAGACTGTGCTGCCGCCCATGGTGATGTTCTTGTGCAGAGTGAGGTCTATTTTCTGAATGTCGTTCAGCAACTGCTTACCCAACAGCCACACAGCCTTCTTTGAACAGTTGTAACCTGTGAACTTCACCATCGAGAGGTTGATGAGGTCGGCAAATGTGATGGTTGACGAAAGGTCGTACTGACGTTTGAACTGCCAGCGCAGACCCTTTGAGAAGTAATCCCACTGATAGCCCATCGCTGCATCCATCGCCTGCACTTTGAACTTACCGGGCTGTCCTACCCATGCCGTGCGGCAGCTCTCGAGACGGAACTGACGGAGAACAGCCTCGGCAATCTGATTGTGGCTGAAGGGTATGCGCTTTTTCTGCGCCTTGAAGTAATCACTCACAATGCTGTTGCACAACTGCTTCTGCAGATACATGCGCTCGGGCACGGGAACTATTGTACTGGGAGCGATGAACTTCTGTGTCTCGTATGCAGCGGAAGAGAGCAAAATTATCTCTGTGCCTGCGGGGATAGTAGGTACCACGCAATAGTCGTCGGTAGAGTTTACTTTGGGACCGTTCACCGCCATTGCGATAGGAGCCTCGGTAGTACTGTTCTTGCCTACGAAGAAGAGCATGAGGTCGACACCGGGAAGTTCTGTCTGACCTGTTGTGTCGTATCCGTTGACACCCTTGCAGATGGCAGTGTAATACTCCTGGAAGATCTTGCGGTCGCCTGTGGTGGCAAAGGGAATCTCGGCACGTGTTGCACTGATACCTTTATACTCAGAACTTGTGTAGGCCTTAGAACGCTTCTCGTCGATGAGATAATGGTCGACCTCGAAAGAGGTTACAGGCACCTGGCGTGTAATTGAACGTTTGATGGTGTCGATGATACTCTCGTCGCTTGCCACCTTCACAATTTCTGAATCGATTTCGGGTTGGATGAATCCGTTGCCGAGTTCCGAGGCATTTGAAACAGTTGTGGCAGCACCGGGACCGTGGGTAGGACGACCTGTGATGCCTGCCGATGCCGACATTCCGGGAGAGACCACCGTTGCCATCGCCATAATTACCGAACCGCTTGTCTCCTCAAAGAAAAGAAGAGCGAGACTTACCAATGAAAGAAGAACAAACATGGGATTCTTCTTCAGAAACAAAAAAACATTTTTCATTAAGTTAAAAAATTAATTATTAATAAATTGAATATAAAATTTATGCATTGAGGGCAGCATCTATCAGCGAATTGCCCTTAGAACGTCTGCCATTGCCCTGCGCAGGTGCCACACTGTTCATGTTCTTGGGCAGTCCGTCGCCGAAATTCTCCTGCATACGACGGATGTTGGTGTTGCGTCCCTTGATGTTGCCTGCCTCAAAGGCATCCTCTACATCCTGCTCGTATGTTATTGCATGGTCAAGAGCAAGACAGACCTCCGGTGAATAGTATCCCGAAAGGATGGGGAAGACCAACTGCTCCCATACACAGTCAAGGAATTGCGCAGGATCGTAACCACGTTCCTTGCAGAACTGTTCGATGATGGGACGGCTTGCCTCGAGATTGTCCTCGTAACTGCGACGGTTGCGTGCAAGCTCAAGAGCCTCCTTGCGTCTCTCCTCGTCCATCATCAGCATCTCTTCGTACTCGGGAGTACCCTCTTCGAAGTCGAGGAACGACTTTCCGTAGTAACGTGCCATTGCTGCATGTGCATTGCGTTTGCCGTTGACAACATCAGCAAGCAGCTGCGCAAGTCTCGGATCCTCGCCGAGAACTGATGCAAGTTGCATATTCTGCTCAACGTTACGGTAAAAGAAATCCTTCAGTTTCTTCTGCGATTGCACATCGTCGAGACGGAAATCATCACCGAAATACTCTTTTAGACTCTCTTCAAGGTCGGCATAGGGAGAGGAGATGTTCGCTCCCCCATCCTCTTCAATGGCGGCAACATTGTTTGCACCGCCTTGGGTGCCATTCTGCACAGATGCAGAGGCAATTTCCTGATTTTGATAATTCTTGTTCATTTCAATTTAATTTTTAAATCCGTCGGCAAAGTAAAGGCAGAAACCGAAGTTTGAGGTTGCAGAATTATCACTTCTCGAATGCAGAATAAATACTTTCTATTGATACAAAATATTATACAATGCCTCTCACACGCGAACATTATAAAGCATCGGACTACAATGTTATATATGCCGTAAAAAATATGTTGATTCTGCAACACTATTCGGAATTTTTGATTATATTTTTGTAGTCAAAAACGACTATGGAAACCAAAACAGGAAACAGTGCAATAGGCGAATTGCGTAAAAAAGCCATTGTGGAAACATTTTTTGAAACTCTGAAAAACAGCCGCAAGACAGACCCGTTTGCCACTCTCGAAAAGGTAATCGAAAATGCAGCCGGCAAAAAAGCACCCCGATTCTTCGTTTCTTTTGAAAATGCACGACGTTTCGTCTCGCTCATGGTGCGCAAGAAGCGTCTTCCACTTGTGAACAAGAACAAGATTGAGATGTACAAGGAGCTGTTCAGACGATACAAGAAGATGCGCGAAGAGGATGTACGTAACAGAGTGATAAACTACACTGCACTCGAGAAAATAATCGAACAACCGGCGCCATCGTTCTACCTCGACACGGAAACATTCCGTTGCCTGCTCTACAAAGCCCTGCGCGAAAGAAATGTAGAACCGCAATTGTGCTAACCGTAAAGGGGATTCGACATGGAAAAGAATATGATGGAAATAAGACTGTCGCTGCACGATATTCAGGAGGAGATTGACAGATACAACTACTATGTAGGAAATTCGAGACGCGAGGCAGGCATCCCCATAAAATTGGCTGCAACATTGCATACATCTGCCGACGACAAGAAGCAGATAGAGAGCCACATGGCAACGGCTATTGGCGAAATTGTGCAGATGATGAACAGATACTTCTCGGACACCCGACAGACCACCGGAGAGGATGAGAACAACGATGGCTACAGAATTGTGATTCTGACCTACCGTCCGTCTCACAACCTCCCCAAGGAGACAAACAGGCTGTTGAAAGAGCTGTTCGTGCGCTACACTGTGATGCGCAGCGTGCAACTGTGGATGCAGCAGGTGAAACCCGACGAAAGTGTAATTGCGGCAACTGAGGCAGAAAAGATAGCGTTGCAGATACATCAGGCAATGACAGCACGCATAAAACCACGCAACAAGAGAAAAAGACCCGACACAAGAGTAGAGATATAGAACCATGAAATACGAAATATTCATAAACAAAGAGGAGCTTTTCCACCGCGTGGAACTGCTCACACATTACCACTCCGAGGCAGACAAGCGCAACGACCTCAATGCCGACATAGGAGAAACATCTCCCGACGATGACGAGCTGATGGATGGTTTCGTGCGCAAGGCTATCAACGAACTTGTAACACCGCAGACAGCCAGATTGGGTGGCATCGAGACTGACACGGCAAGGGACTGCATCTATCTCGGCTTTACAGGTGCCGACAACGAGGCTAACGAAACGGTTCTCCCCATACTGAAGCAGGCTATCGAAGATTTCCTTGTGAATGAGCTAATGACACAGTGGCTGATGATACGCCGTCGCGTATGGAGCGACACATACATTGCCATGCGCAACGAACTATACGACAAGGTGCAGGGGCTCTTCGACAGGTTGAGCAACCGGAAGATAAGAAGACGTTCGACAGGGCTTGGAGGAATATGATGAACTGCTATGGAAAAGCAAAAGAGAATAGAAGAGAACATTAAACGGCTGAAAGAGATTTCAGCCGTTTACAATCCCGTCAATGGCGAAGGTTCATCATCGATAGAGCGCAGATGGGTGGAGATTGAAGATTTTCCGCTCACAAGGATGAATCTCCCCACAGCCATGCTCGAAAAAGAGAGCATTGCTCAGCTCATTGGAAAGGGAGCAAAGGGATACCTTGCTGCACACGGCGACCGCACAGCGAGCCACAAGAGCATAATAAAGCTGTGGCTCGAATTTTGCCGCGAACGCATAAAATACGACTTCGAATATTGGGCAAAGACAATGGCTGTAATCTCCGACAAAGGAAAAGGGCGCGACATACCCTTCACTCTCAACCGCCCGCAAAGGATATATCTGCGAGAGATGGAAAGGCTACGCACTGCCAACCGTCCGATAGACATAATACTGTGCAAGGCGCGTCAATGGGGAGGCTCCACACTCACTCAGCTCTACATGCTGTGGATACAGTTGGTGCACAGACACAACTGGAACTCGGTAATCTGCGGCGACATTGAAAAGCAGTCTTCAATCGTTGCAGGCATATTGGCAAAGGTCATAAACAACTATCCTCTATGGGCTACAGGAGGCAGGAAAATCACAACCACCCCCTATCAGGGCGCGCAGAAGACAAGGGTAATAAGTTACGGCAACAGCAGATACTCTCTCGGCTCGTCGCAAAAGCCCGACTCTCTGCGAAGCGAGGATATCAGCATGGCACACCTTACGGAGGTGGGATTGTGGAAAGCCACATCGGGCAGAAAGCCCGAAGACCTTGTGCAATCGATATTCGGCTCCATTGCTGCAGGTCCATACACGGTAAAAGTGATGGAGTCGACCGCCAAAGGCGTGGGCAATTTCTTCCACCGCACATGGATTGAGGCTGTTGCAGGGCGCAACAACTTCACTCCGGTCTTCATTCCGTGGTACAGCATCGATCTCTACAGCAAACCCATGGCAGAAGACGATTATCCTGCTTTTGTAGAGAGCATGGACGAGTATGAGAAAGGACTATTCTCGCTCGGCGCCACACTCGAAGCAATATCGTGGTATCGGGACAAAAGGCGCGAAATGCCCGAAGAGTGGCGTCTCTTTTCCGAATTTCCCTCTACCGCAAACGAAGCGTTCCAAAGTACAGGACACAGGGTATTCAAAATCTCATACGTGAAAAGTATGAGAGAACAGTGTGTGCCGCCTGCATGGGTGGGCGACATTGTATGCAGCGACAGAGCGGGCGAGACGGAACGCGAGAGCAACAGTCGCATGGAGCCGTTGCAACCGGGAGAGAAACAGGACGAAAATGTGCTCAAGGTGTGGCTGATGCCCGAAGCTTCGGAACAGCACTATCGCGACAGGTATATTGTGACGGTGGACGTTGGCGGAGTTTCGGACAAAGCCGACTACTCCTGCATTATCGTAGCCGACCGTCTGCCCATGCTCGAAGGCGGAGTACCGGAGATTGCAGCCTGCTGGCACGGGCACATAGAGCACGACAAACTCGCATGGAAAGCTGTGGAGATTGCAAAGAGATACGACAATGCACTGCTTGTAATTGAGGCAAACACATTGGAGACAGAAGGAACCGAAGGAGACAACTTCGAGTATATACTCAACGAGATTTCGGGCAAATACAGCAACCTCTACAGCCGCACATCGATACAGGAGATACGTCAGGGACGCCCGCGAAGATGGGGATTCCATACAAACCCCTCTACCAAGCCTATGGTAATAAATTTTCTTATAAAGGCACTGCGCGACGGGCTTTATGTAGAACGCTGCATAGAGACCACCTACGAGCTCGACCTATACGAACTCAAAGAGAACGGCAAGGAGATGGGCGCCGTCGAGGGCAACCACGACGACCGAGTTATGGCAACGGCTATTCTGGTGTGGATATGCTACAACCATCCTCTGCCTACAAAGATCAATCCCGAGAAGAGAGGGCACAACAAGACAAAAATTGTGAGCGAGGCAAGTATATGATGAAAATTGAGCAGGAAGAAAACTTATTTTCTTCCTGCTTTCATTTATAGACCTCCCACACCACAAGTCTCAACTCGAAATTTTATATTTGTAACTATTAGTGTCCGGTAAAAATTACTAATTGTTTTTCGCTAAACAGTTTTATATTTAATGGCAGTTTGTAGTTATGTTGATTTAAACAAAGTTTACGTTCTTTTTGTGCCGACAAAAAGAACCAAAAAGCTCTGCGCATGGGCGCTTTCTTAACGGCAGCCTTAGCTGATGACTTTTGGGGCTG
>JAZNKR010000173.1:0-14969 GCA_045578665.1 Bacteroidaceae bacterium
CCTTGAGCAACGTACTCTTGCCCTTGCCGTTGCATGCGATGAGGCCAATGCGTTGACGCTCCTCAATGGTGAACGAGATGTCGCTGAACAGCACCAGGTCACCGAAACTCTTTGATATATTCTCTATCTGAAGGTCAATTGACATAAATGTAGCTTGTTAATCGCCGATGTGAATGTAGCAGATTATTGCATCAATTCTGCATTATACTTTTAAAAAGACTGGCTATACACCTGCATAACCCATGTGTGTTGGATTTATTTTAGGGTTCCTCCGTTATTAAGGCAACAAACAATCAAGTCGTCCACAGCATCATCTATGGACTGCAGATGCGTATGTTCGTACTTTATTGCAAATATAGCAACAAGCGAGCGAAAAACATCAAGCTTGCTTGAATGTTTTTTACAGCGAGCGCAGTATATATTCGGGTTTTATCTCAAATATAGTGAAAGGCGAGTGGAGAATAAAACAAGTTTGCTTGATTTTTATCCCGAGCCGCATCCTATATTCGCGTTATTGCAAATATAGTGACAAACGAGCGAGAAAGTTGTGCAAGCGAATGGGTGAAAATTTATTTTCACATGCAACGAGCACAGCTAAACTTCGCATAAAGCAAACATCAAGCTTGCTTCGGTATTTTTTGCAACAATTGCATTGATGTATCTCTGTTTTTTGTGATTGATATACGTTATTTGTGAATAATGTTTCTTGTTTTAATTAATTATATGTATTTTGGTGCAAGAAATGATGCTTTTTTATAATGTTTACTAGGTGTTAGTTATCTGTTTGTGTATTTTAAAATAAGAATAATTGAATGAGAAAGAATCCTTTTTGTGGTAAAGGTGCTTATCCTGCATTCGCAAAATCTGCCTACAAACTTTTGATGAGTCGAGAGTGGTTTACTTATGTAGATGTGTTAGCAGATAAAGAAAGATGCAATCCTGCTGAAATTATAAAAGTTTCATATTCTAAAGAATATGGAGAACTGAAAAAGGCTTGTAGCGAGTTACGTCAATTAATCGAGTCAAAACTCGGGACGCATTGTATCGAAGTCAAGGGGAATAATAAAGATAAGAGGTTTAGGTATATTGGAGAAGATGATAATCCTCTTGGTGACTTGCTGAATGTATCCGTTACGAATGATATTAAACTATATGCGCAGTTCTGCGAGAATTCTGCAGGCTTCTTCCCTGTTGAGTGGTTGGAGTATTTTCTTGAGGATACTTTTGCTTTGGAAGGGATTAATTTGCGCAGAAATGTCGGAAAGCAGATAATCACTACAAGCGTTGTGCGTGAACTGACTAACATAAATTTGTTACCACATTTTTATGATGCAATATGCAAAAGGCTGGTACTTAGAATCGATTATAAACCGTATGATGAACCTTTGGTAACACATACGTTTCATCCTCATGTTCTTAGGGAGCATAATGGGCGTTGGTTCCTGCTTGGGCATGCCGTAGGTCAGGAACCCGAATTTGGCTATAATTTTGCAATAGATAGAATTGTGGATTTTGATGTTGTCAAAGGCGAGAAATATATCCCGGCTCCTAAAGGGTACTATGCTGATATGTTTCGCAATATTGTGGGTGTCAGTCATACAAAAGATGCCGTTCCTGAAACTGTAGTCCTTAGGGCTACAAGTCATAAGATGTTCAAGTTGACCGAAACAAAGAAAATTCACAGCAGCCAGGAGACGACAAAAAAATATGGACAATATGAGGATGGTGAATATGGTGAGTTTAAACTGTTTGTGGAGGTGAATGATGAATTTATAGGCCGTATTCTCCAGATGGGCGATGGGTTGGTTGTCTTTTCTCCATCAAATGTCAGAGAACGTTTTAAACAGCGGGTCCTGAAAATGGCTGAACTGTATAAAGACTAATTGAGGTAAATATAATATATACAAGAGGAATGGTTCCATTTTGTGGTTCCATTCCTCTTCTGTTTTTTCTTGTGCGTGATTTGAACGAGCAATATCTTTGCAGCGTAAACATTGATGATTGCATCAAGGTGCTGAGAGAATATAAACTATTAAAATCAAAAAGTATGAACAGTAATAACAATAAAAAGAACATTGCTATGGAAAACATGACAAGTAACTCAACGTCAAAGACAGGTCTCGTAAAGCTTGGTTTTGTTACAAACCTTAAGACTTGCGTTGCAGAGCTGAATGAACTTCTGCCTGAGGAGAGAATGGTGAGCGTACCCGAACTGAATGCTATTGTAGATTCAGCCGACATAGTGTATCTTAACAGACACGGTTATCCGAAAACACCCTCTGGGGATGCAATCCAGCAAAAGGATGCTTCGTATATGTACTTTGGTACAGGTCTTGTCGGCAAAAGCGGAGATGCACTTATTGGCTGGTTCGAACGTAAGCCGAGAGAGACAATGTTTAAAGGTGTTACCTGGGGAACAAAAGTCGCTTTGGAGACCAAAATCCGTGCAAGTAAGATGTTCCATTGGGGTGACCTCTACTTTAAGGATGAAGCCGCGGGGCATGCATTTCTTGAGGATATTGCAGCCAATACAATACCCGAAACTTGGTCTTTTAAGAACAAACCTTCTGTGGTCAATCACCCGATTCTGAAATCTTACATAGAGAACACTTTTGATGTTCTCAAGAAGGAGAAAGAGAAAGGTGCAGAAAACAAACTGGTATATAGCCAGGATGGTAGGTATCTTGTTTTCAACACCAATCTCTTGGATAAGTTCTTCCATGAGGTCCTTATTCTGGTGGAGGTTTGCAAACAGAAGGATGGCAGTACACTACTTATGAATCCCCGACGCGTCAAAAATGACCTTGAACTGCGTAGACTCGGGTTCGCCAAAAATGCGCACCCTGAACAACCATGCTTCTTTAAGAAGGTGGAAGAGGTTATATATCAACCGACTTGGCCCATACTTAAGGATTTTGGCAAGTTTGATCATATAATAGGAGACCGTAGGCAACGCTTCCCTGTGGATATGCAGTCCCTCTCTCCGGATGAACTTGCGCTGAAACTGGATAATGCCATTACTTTTGCAGTTGCAATAGCTCAACGCAACTACAAGTTCATAGTTCCGATGTACAGGCCGCAGACAGGTAAAATCCAGTTGCTGATGCCAATCTATTTGAAGGGTTCATACAGTAGCAAACCCGATTTTGCATTGATACTCACACCTGATAAGGAGAACGAGTATTACATCCCTGAGACAATCCTTCCTTTGGATGCTGTTTACCAGAATGCACGTCTCATTGCAAAACCTGATGACACATGGCTTAACCCGGATACGATTCTGTAATGCAGGAATAATAAGAAAGAGAGCATTTAAATGCTCTCTTTCTTATTATTAGGTTCTCATATGTGCATATCTGCTGAATATGTCAATAAGATGCTTGGCAATCTCGGGCAATGTGTAGATTTCAACAACACCTTTATTGGGGTATATATTATGGTTGAATGCATTCCTTATTTGGCTCAGGATTCTTGTCTCATCACTGTTCAGTTCTTCCTTTTCAATCAGTTCTTTCAGGATGGCAGCAAAGTCGAAGTGTGATTCGCCTGTAACTTTGTTTTTCATTTCCGGGTATCTGTTGAAAGCCCATTTCTCCAGGTCAAATACCAATTTTACGATTTTCGGTCTTGATGTGTCATAGTTGTCGAGCTCCTGTTCCATTTCGTCCTTGTTGATATAATCGCTTGACACAATCCTGAATAGCGATTCAATACGCTTGTCATTGGCAAGGCTAAAGAAATCTCCATAATTCTTGAGTTTTATGCCATCTGAGTGTATGGTGTATCTATTTCCATTCTTTTCGAATGTAAAGTCAATAGGCATAATCTCTGAAAGGATGCCACGGTCTGTATCGGGCATGATGTCTTTAAGTTTGAAATCTTCTGCCTTGAACTCTAAGTGTCTCTTTAGGGTGTCTCCTACCATTATGAAAAGGAGGGCATCCTGCACTTTGTAGCGACGTATTACCTTCTCGCTCTTTTGATAATCGTTACGGCTGTTACTCAATCTCCTTTCTGTCATTTCATAGAATTCCTTATCGGACATCCTTGAGAGCTTTATATCATTTCTTCTCTTTTTCTGAGCCCACTGGACATATGAGGCTTTGCGCTCCTCACGTTCTTTCCATAGGTTCTCCCTTTCTTCAGTAGAAGTGTATTGCTTGCAGATATTGTTTCTTGAATCGCATATCCCTTTGAGCAGATCAATGTAACGATAATTCCTTTTGAGTTGATAGAAACTTTGGAATTCGTCGTTTAAGACTCGTTTTACATACTCTCCGATAAGGTATGTGGTGTTGGCGTTGTCAAAGTCTACATCATTCATTTGTGGAAGCTTCTTTAACGCTTGCTTGATGTCATTGTCAAACATCTGACGTGGTAACTCAATGGCAATGTCTTCTAGGTATATGTCGCCCATTGTCCTGTAGAATTCCTCGTCGCGTGCTAACCATTTGTTCCTGTCACGGTTTATGAAGGGAAGTTCCATGCTACGCTCATCTTTGCTCTTGCCAATAAGTTCCTCAATGAATTTCGCGCGTGCAAATAGGTAGTTTTCGTATAGCTCAATAGTGTTACGTGGGTTTCTTGATAAGACTCTATGAAGGAACGGGTGGTTTCTTCTGTTGTCGCCACCAATGAGCCCCGCTTTTTGGAATAGCTGTTTAAGGCTTGTTAAAGCATCTGCGTCTATGTATGTGCTGAATGTGGCAATGCTTGCCTGCATTACACGATAGTTCAGGCCTGTAAGGCGGTCTGTGCCATACTCTTCATCGCTCTTCAAAGTTGGTTGGAACTTTACAATGTCCTTTGCAAGAAAATCGGCAAGTTTGCCTGCGGAAATCTGTCGATATCCGTGTTTACCCATCTTGTTGTCTTGTGAGTTTACGGTTTTCTTGTCTGCTTTCAGCCTCTCCTTAAGCTTGTTTGTCTCGGCAAGCATTCCGACAAGCACTTCCATTGCATATGCATTGTAGCTTTTGCCTTTTGTTACTCCATTGACTGCGTCAAGTACTTTTTGCGGCATATCTTCTTTTGCAATACCGTAACTGTCAATGTTCTCTTTATTCAATGTTCCGTTGGCTAAAGCGCTGAAAAGGCGTTTGTAGTTTTCGTATACCTCTTTTATGCGGGCTTCAGTGCGTTCTTTCCCCAGCAGATGTAGATGGAACATCATAGCAGGGAGCTCTAATGTGCTCATCCTGCAATGTGGTATTGTCTTGTTTACATACCACTTGCCGTTCTCCGGTTCTATTTTGGGGATTATGTTATTGGCGCAGAAACAGAATTCCACCTTGTTGTTCCTAATAATATAATTGGTGTAGGAGTCTACAATGTAAGGATAGTTGTTGGAGTCTGCATCGTCACGTTGTATGCTTTCGAAGTCGCGTATTGTTATGTTGCTATTGGCAAAGGTGCCTTTATCGCTTTTCCTGCACTCTTCAATCTCGTTAAGCCTGCCGTATGCGTTAATGGGGTGTTCAATTACTCGCACACGTCTTTCGTTGTCAATGCATAGCTTGTCCGGTGAGAATAGGTATCGCAGTTTGCCCATATTCACGTGGAAGCGGATGCTGTTGAAAAGATGGTTGTTGTCAATGTATTGCAATGCTAATTGTGCAAATCTGTCTTTATTGCGCATGAACAGAACCTCGTTGTGATCCGATGAGTACGTCCTGAATAGCGCCTGATCCTGGTATGATAATGTCTCGAAAAGCTCTTTGGGACAACGCTTCAGTTCATTGAGCATATCCAATGCTGTTGCCACTCCTTTCTTGTCAGGGTGCAAGCGTTCTTTGGGCATTACGATGCTGCTTATGCCCAAAGAACGCCTTATTATCTTGTATTCCTCGGAATCGGCAGCGTATTTTTCGCAGAGATGTGCTTGTGCAATGAATGAGTTTATATACTTCTTTTCCAAGAATAAGGCTATTAGCTGTGCGACTCCAACTCCCGAAAGGTGCGGTTTCTGCGTCCTGTCGTCATTGGGATTCTGTATAGATAGGAAAAAGTCATAATTGACCTTTTTCCTGGTATATCTGTGGTCCTGGATGAAAGCCAATTGTCCGGTATTATATTTGTATCTCTCCTTTGTGTTGCGCAGTGCTACAGTGTAGTAGTTGTTGATGATGATTGATAAGCGGTGCTCGTTCTTGAGGAATATGCTGTTGTCGTCCCAGCAGTTGTCCTCCATATAATAATGGCAACAATAGTCTCTGTATTTCTTTAGTACGCGAAGGATGGTGTTGAGAACTGAGTATATGTCTTGGCCGTTTATTTCCAACCTGTTCTCATTGTTGACTTTGTTGCTGTACTCTCTTTGGTTGTTTGCCATAACCTTGAGGAACGGTAAACAATAGAGCATTTTTTCTGTCAGGGTCTCAAGTTTTTCGCGTTGGCTGTTTGTCTTTGATATGTCTTTTAAATACAGCACAACCGGGTGTTCCCAATAGTCTTCGGTTTCTTTCCCGTTTTTTTGTGGCATTTCGCCTTCAATACCGGTAATCTTCTGTATGTGGTTGAGTACTGTTCTTATGTTCATTAGCGCCATTGCAGAGTAAGTACCGAATATGTGCTTGTGCTTTTCAATAAGTACTGGAATTTTCATAGTATATTTTAGTTTACAAGTGTTATGAAACAAAAGTACTAACAAACGAGCGAGAAATACCAAGTTTACTTGGATATTTTTCACAGCGGGTGCAGTGGATTTTCGAGCTATACCTCAAAAATAGAAAAAAACGATTAACTTTGCAAAAAGAGTTGTAATACTATGAAAAAAATGAACGTATTATCGGTGAAATTCATTCATTTAGAAAGTGTTACCGCTTATAGGTTGTCGAAGACCACGTTTTGAGTGGTTATTACAACGGTTCAGTGAGGTATTGTCTTCCAATCTTAGTTGTCGAAGACCACGTTTTGAGTGGTTATTACAACTATCATCGTGGTTGCCCTCCACAGCTCCCAGTTGTCGAAGACCACGTTTTGAGTGGTTATTACAACATCAGCAAACCCATAGATATTACGAGGAAAGTTGTCGAAGACCACGTTTTGAGTGGTTATTACAACGCTGCGTTCCTCTTCGTTTTTGCCGAGAATGTTGTCGAAGACCACGTTTTGAGTGGTTATTACAACTGATATGCAAAAACCATATTGCTCACCATAGTTGTCGAAGACCACGTTTTGAGTGGTTATTACAACTTGTTTGAAATTTCTAATTAAATCCATTTAGTTGTCGAAGACCACATTTTGAGTGGTTATTACAACTAAGCCATGCTTCCTCGCTACCGTTGCAGGGTTGTCGAAGACCACGTTTTGAGTGGTTATTACAACGTAAACAAGGTTGTTTGCGGGCTTTGCGCTGTTGTCGAAGACCACGTTTTGAGTGGTTATTACAACACAGTCTGATTACGCTGACCAGCATTAACAGTTGTCGAAGACCACATTTTGAGTGGTTATTACAACAGTCCTCTTTTCTTAAGGAATGGTTCCACTTTTGTGGTGCCATTCTTTCTTTTTATATGTTTGGCTAATTGAGCATGTGAGCCTACTTTTGTGCTGTAATCAAATGCAAACAATGTGACTATGGCAAAAGGAAGCGATAAGAAGATTGCAGCCCGGTTAGGTAACGAGGGTACAAGGGCGTGCAAAAAGGACAATATGGCATGGCGATGTGTTGAGGATACAGTACGCTATCAACGTGCAGTGGCAAAGGAAATGTCTCACAGAACTACCCTTAAAATTGAGGCAGAGGTGCTTGATGGCATGTTTCTTAATCTAAATGAGCGTAGCCGTTGGACGTCCTCTAATGTGCAGAACCGTATTCTTCGCCGTGTAGTGGAGAAACGTCAGGCGCAGGCTCGCCATCGGAAAGTAGGTAGGGCGGACAATCTCGCATCTCCGTATTATGTTTCACGGGCTACCAGCGAGTGTCTGACTATGATAAGCAGAAAAAGACGAGCTGCCTGATATGTGCTGAATGGTTCCGGAATGTGGTTCCATTGATGACTATAAAAAACTTGTAAGGCTCTGTTGGCTGTTCTAATTTTGCTGTCGACAAAGAGACATGTTAATAGTAAAACAAAGAGGTGACGGCCTATTCCGTCAAATGTAACATTGCTGGATATGAACTCAAGACTTTCTATTATAGCCTCAAAGGCTATCCCGGCACTATCAGGTAGTGCGTTGACTTACAATGCAGAGCATAATGCGTTCTTGACCGCCCTTTACACCTCGGCCGCTGGTAACGACTATTATAAGGTGATACGTGTCTCTAACAGGCTTGCAGTGGTATATCACATTGGCCAAGGTTTTTTCCATACATTCTTGAATGGGATTACGCTGGTTGCATGGAATGAAAGAAACGGTGAGGTGATTGCTCAGAAATCATGGGGTGGTAATAACTGGATATGCTTTAGCGAAAGTTTTGCTAAAGAGGAGAGTATCAGGATGTTGAAGAACTATCTTCAAGGGCAGGTGAAGGGTGTAGGGCATGATATAAACGAAATGGAGTTGCTCGAGTTCTCGCGTTCATTGATTGAGGAAACGCAACAGAAGCAACTGACCGCATAAAAACTGATGTATAATACTAAAAACTAAGAAAAATGGCAACACTCGACAAGGCAATCAACAAGAACTTCTTTGATAAGATTCTTCCCGTATATGGTCGGCGGAGGGAGGCGATTCCAACCTGGGACGAAGACCAGAAGATGTTTATCGTTAACCAGTTTGAAAGTTCTAGCAACAACCGCTATTACAAAGGTGTACGTTTTTGTAGCAATGTGGCGATAGTGGAGAATGTGGGCCTTTATTATTCGTGTACATATATTGACAGCATTGAAGTGTATGCGTTCAACGGTTGTTGTATGGAACTGGTGCAAAAACGCAATTACGAGAAAACTTTCCGCAATGAGGAATTTATCCGTCGTGAGACAGTGGATATGTTGTGCAACTACATAAACGCAGCGCTCAAGATGAAAGGTGTAGTAATGTCGCAAGAGTATGTCCAGAATGAGGCAAAGAGAATTGTCGACATGTGCTACAAGAGTTTCCTTGATAGCGACTATAATACGCAATTGACACAGATTTTACCACTAATTCAAAGATGATAGATATGGAGAACGTATATTTTGATACAGAGAATCGTGAGCAGATGTTTGCCCTTGACCTTGTTGCTAACACTAATTCCTGTTTTTTTCTTACGGGACGAGCTGGTACTGGCAAGACAACATTCTTAAACGGTATCAAGAAGTGTGTTGGTAAGCAGTTCATTACTTTGGCCCCAACTGGCATTGCTGCAATATTGGCTGGTGGAGAAACTATACATTCGTTCTTTGGTCTGCCTCTTGAGGTGTGTTCGCCCGGGGTTGTTGGTCATATGAACCAGACAAAGATATTGGCGCTGTTGCATGCTGATACTATTATCATTGATGAGGTGTCAATGTTACGTTGTGATATCGTCGATGCTGTTGACCGTACAATGCGATTGGTGTTGAGAAACTTTAAACCGTTCGGCGGTAAGCAAGTGATATTTGTGGGGGATATGTTCCAACTCCCCCCCGTTGTGAGGGAAGGAGCTGAGAAAGACCTGCTGCGTGATCTTTATGGAACTGAGAGCTTTTTCTTCTACAAAGCGAATGCAATAAAGGGTATAAATCTTGTAAAAATAGAATTTCAAAAGAACTATCGTCAAACGGACAAAGAGTTCATTGGGATACTTGAGAATGTGCGCATGAATAGGCTTACATCAAGGGATATTGACGAACTCAATACACGTGTATGTTATCCCGAGAAGAGTGACATGGTTATAACTCTCACTTCCTTGAACAAGACTGCTGACCAGATAAATCAGCAGCGCCTGTCCAAGATAGATTCGGAATTGTTTACATACGAAGGTGTAATTGATGGCAAATTTGATGAGAAACGTTTGCCAGTTGAGAAAGTTCTGGGCCTTAAGGTTGGGGCACAGGTAATGTTTACGCGTAATGACCTGTACAAGAGATGGGTGAATGGAACAATTGCTACAGTCATGAAACTTGCCAAAGATGAGATAAGCGTTAGGACAGAATCAGGACTGCTGTGTAAGGTCGCACAATGTGTGTGGGAGTCGGTGGAGTATGAGTATGACCGCGATGAACGTCGACTGAAAAAAGAGGTTACCGGTACTTTTACACAGTTCCCTCTTAAGTTGGCTTGGGCAATTACCGTGCACAAAAGTCAAGGAATGACATTTGACAAGATGGCATTGAACCTGAGTCGGGTGTTGTTTGCCGATGGACAGTTGTATGTTGCACTAAGCAGGGTACGTTCGCTTGATGGATTATATTTGTCAGGTCCTATAAATCCGTTCTCAGTGCGCACTAGTCAGGAGATTCTTGAGTATGCAAGTGAATATAATGACGAACGTAGTATTAACAATGAGATTGAATGCGGTAAGGCAGTCTTCGCCCTATTGAGGAACCATGAGTACGATGAGGCTGCCTGTCAATACCTTGCGTTGTCTGTGAAGAAAACATATGAAGGGGATTTTGAAGAGGCCTTACGTATGGCAAAGAGCTTCCTTGATACTGTCATCTGCGATGATTGTGTGTATGGGTGCGTTGACGAGGTGCCACAAACGTTGTCGGGACTCGTCGGCAAAGACAAAGAGTTACTTGTGGCATTGTTTAGCCTATATTCGGGTGATTATGAACAGGCCTTGAAATGTGCAGATAATGTCGTTGACGGTCCTTGGTTACAGGATATGTTGTTCATAAAGTCTCGCGCGTTGGCCAGAATGGAAAGATATGTCGAGGCTGATGAGGTGAATGCTGAGATTGCAGAATCATTTGATATGGATATGCCCGATATGAAAGCTCTTTATATGATGGCATACATAAATGAAATGTATATAGGCGATCCTGGAATTCAGATGATGTGTACATTGGTGAAGGAGCGTCCGAAATATATTCACGGAATATTGACTTTACGTAAATTGATGAAACGTAAGAATATGATGTTGGACGCCTCGGGTAATGAGGAGGTGTCTGGATTGGTCGGCGCTTTTGATTCCGGGATGCCTTTAGAAGATTTTTGTTGCGAACTGAAGCGTGCAAGGAGTACTGCCGTCAGTGACTATAATGATTTGGTAAGAAAAATCAAAGGATACGTTACTGCCGGTTTATAGTGATGAAATTTGTCAGTAGTTGTACTATAAATGGCAGATTAGTAATGTATTATGCTGTAAGAATGTCTCTATTTTCTGTTTGGCAAAGTTCTGTAGATGTGCGTTGGATTTTCAGATGTGTGGGTGTAGTGATAGGTGAATGGTTGTATTTCTAATTTATACTGGCGATTATTATGATAGAGAAACTTTTTGTACTTTCTGTGTTTGTTGGTTTGTTGGCGTGGATTGTCCGGCATCTTGTCAAAAGCTACAGGGAGAGTGGTGGCAGTCCTGGACGTGACAACAACGGTGATGATGTATGTAATGTGGCTGAAGAAAGGTTTTCAGCGGCGCTATTCAGGGAGCTTGAGGTGCAGGGCAGCAAAGTGGCTGATGGCAAGTATATGATAATGTACCACAATCTGCCGGTTGAAATCTTTTTCAACGGGGATGGTAGGGGCTTATGTGTGGTGTTCAATAGATTTGCAACCTGTACCTATGACCAGAGATACCCGTTCCTGAGGGCCTTGAATAGCATCAATATGGAATATCCTATGAACTTTTTTCTCAGTTATACCTCAGAGGAAAGTGAAAAGCCGTTGCAGGCATGCTGTAGATACGTTTTCATGGAGAGAGTGACGGTTGTGCAGTGTGCAGATGTTATAAAGGAACTGTTCTCTGCTTTTATCAATGCCAGGGGCAAGTTCCCTCAGATGTTTGAGAATGAACTCAAAGATAGCAGTTATGGAGGCTTGAATGATGTCAATAATGATATATCACACCGTGTAAACCATTTTTTGTGCCATCGTGGGGTTGCCAAAGCTGTTGATGCCGTGAAGGAAGGTATGGCTTATGAAGGTTTCAGTCTGTCGGGTATAATGTCTATGGCTCCAGCCGCTGACTTGAGCGGAATCAGGAATGTTAGGGTTATAGCTGACGGCATCATGATAGAACCTGATAGCATAAACGATGTCCTTTCCAAGGATGTGAATCTTCTGTTGCAGGAGTATGGCTGTAAGGAGCATGGTGCCTCAAATGCTCGAGTAACAGTTTTGGTTGACCTTGAGACGGACTGTTTTACATTTGATTTCAGAAAGGTTGTGAGGACTGGGGATAATGGCGCATTGTATTACAATATGCTTGTAACGCGTAATTTTGACACTGTGGGGTTGAACGAGGGTGAAAACCTGGAATTCAAACTCAAGGCAGTCGTGGAGGTGTGTGCAGGTGAAGGTAATGAACTGGAGTTGCAGTATGCGCTTGATGAGGCTCGTGAGTTATCGGCTGAAGGAAAAGATGATGAGTTGAGTGATCTGCATCGTCTTTTGCTGGCTGCGGGTGATGAGAATCTAAAGTCTCGGATTTATTGGGGATTGAAGCATTTCTACAATGGTAACTATCTTCAGGCCATGCATTATCTTAAAGGTGCACGTTGTGCGTTTGTGAATTCCGAGCATGAATATTGTACGATATGTTACATCCTGGGTGTGATTTATATGGAACTCGGCATGTATGATACTGCTTACTGTTATCTGGATCAGGTCTATAAGAAGAATATGTTTATATATGACCGAGTATACGCAAGATGTGTAAGTTGGTTGGGTACGCCGGATGCGGTAGAGGTTATTCGCCCGATGCGCAACAAATTGCTGCAACTCATGGATTTACCAGAGGATGGCGTTGATGATGCAAGTGATGGACTGTTGTCGGTGTATTATGAAATCAACCGTTATTACATCATCAGTCTGGTTAAGAACAATGAGTTCGAATTGGCGCTGGAGCATCTTTGCTTGATGAAGAGAAATGGTGAGGATGAGGCCTTTGTAGCTGATATGTTAGCAAGTATTGAATATTTGAAGATGGATAAGAAACAGGATTAACTGAGTACTAATTGATAATATTATGAAAAACGCATTTTCCCTTTTATTCTTTTTGATGTTGCTCTCGTGTGCAAACCACAGTGTCGGTAATGATGTGGCTCCGTTGTCTCCTGACAGCACGGGACACGAATCCAATGTAGTAGATGAGCTGTGTGACACATCGGTGTCACCTCCTAATGCTAAGTCCTTGAACGATATACGTTTCGGTAATTGGGATAGGGATGATTGGCACGATAATGAGTATTTCCGCACTTTCCGTGCCCATCTCGATGATTGGCTATGTGGAAAGGTCGGCCCTTATGAGGAGCTGGAGCAATATAAGCAGGAGATTGCCGGGAGTAAATTCGGAGTTGTTGATATGGCGCCTTTTATTATTGGCGGTCTGCTGTTCGATGTTGTTTTCGTTGAGGCACCGCACATTGTCTTCAGGGTGTGCGTATATAGTAGTGTGGATGTTGAGAGCGAGACGGTAACGGATTATGAAGTGAGGTCCATGGAGCTCGTAAGTTATGACCCGCCTTTTACTAAGGAGGAGATTCTTACAATCGTAAAGGAACATCCAGAGAATAAACTGTGGTAAAGGGATAGTAAAAGGGGCAAAACGCTGTGATAATTAAAAGTGTGTGGTAGACTCTTCGCTTTTTACATACGAAACAATAAATATGCGTTCTATTATCCGCGGATAATAGAACGCATATTTATCAATAGTTATTGTATTATCTTATTACATCCGCATCGTACCACACGGTGGGGGTGTCGCTCATCTCTATCGTGAGTGTGCCGCCTTTGGCGATGACGCTGTGGTTGCTGTACGGCAGCTCATATGGCTTGCCGTTGAGCTTGATGCTCTTGATGTAGATGTTGGTGTCGCTGTTGTTCACTGTCTCAATCACGAACTTGCCGCCCTTGACGGTGAGCTCGGCGCGGTTGAAGAGCGGCGAACCGAACCAGTAGCGTGCGCTGGCGGGTTCTACCTCGTAGAAGCCCATGGCTGACATTATGTACCATGCTGACATCTGGCCCATGTCCTCGTTGCCTGAGAGACCATCAAAATCGTTGCGGTACTGTGTGGTCATTACCTCGCGTACCCACTTGGCTGTCTTCTGTGGCTGGCCCATCATTGTGTAGAGATAGAGTATGTGGTGGCTGGGCTCGTTGCCGTGTGCGAACTGTCCTATCATGCCTGAGATGTCGGGCGAGGGGTCACCCTCGACTGTCGATGGTGCAAGGAACAGTGAGTCAAGACGTGCCAGGCATGCCTCTTTGCTGCCGAAGAGGTCGATGTAACCGCCAAGGTCATGTGGAACGAGCCATGTGTACTGCCATGCGTTGCCCTCGCAGTAGTCATCGGCGCGGTGTGCCGAGAAGTAGGGATTGAACGGTGTGCGGAACTTACCGTTCTCATCCACGCCGCGTATGAAACCTGTCTCCTTGTCGAAGAACGTGCGGTAGCTGTGGCTCATCTTTGTGAAATGCTCATAGTCGGCATCCTTGCCGAGTGCCTTTGCCGCGTTGGCTGCTGCGCCGTCGGCAAGGGCATACTCCATGTCAAATGCCACTGCCTCGGTAAAGAGGTCGCATGGGATGTATCCGTGCTTGTGGCGGAACTCCTTACCGCGCTCCTCGACAGCTGCTGTCTTCTTGATGGCAGCAAAGGCTGCCTCGCGGTCAAAGCCCTCTATGCCCTTGACAATGGCATCGGCAACGACCGGTATGCCCGGGTCGCCCACCATACAGTCGGTCTCGTTGCCCCACAGGTGCCATACGGGCAGGTCGCCCTGCTTGTCACAGATGTCTACCATTGTGGCTACAAACTCACCGGCCTTCTCGGGCTGTATTATTGTCATCAGAGGCTGCTTTGCACGGTATGTATCCCACAGTGAGAAGCATGTGTAGCGGGGATTGTCGCTGTTGTATACTTTGTCATCGGCTCCGCGGTAGTCGCCGTTGAC